>CAZMDX010000374.1:0-4930 GCA_964564805.1 uncultured Pseudoalteromonas sp.
AAAGACTCATCCCAAAGATTGTCTGCAGCAAAAATGATATCCAAACCTTGAAACTGGGAAGGAGAAAACTTTAGAGTCAGGTGAGTGTACAGAGCATCGTCAGCACCGTTTCGTAGAATATTTTTTTCTTGTTTGCGCCACTCGTTATCGACGCGGATTTCAACGTTGTCAGTAAAGTGCCAAATAGCACCAAACGTCAGGCGATGGTCTGGGTAGTTCAATGCGTAAAAACTGGCATCGATATCCACGGCGCCATAGTCTTCAGATTTATCGAGGAATGTATAACTAGTGATAATCTCTGCATTTGCCAAACGAGTGGTCGCAAGTAGTTCCCAACCTAATGTTTCAATATCCACTGGATTAGCGGAACGAGCCGATGTCGAACTTAAGCTGTAGGTCCAATCTGTTAAGTCATCGTCTTTGCGATAAAAAACAGCAGTATCAAGACTCCAGGTTAGTCCGTCGAATGCTAAACCTAATTCTAAATTTTTAGTTGTTTCTCGTCTAAGGTTATAATTACTTCTGAACAACCCACCCGAATCACTGCCGCCAATAGCCGTATAACCAGCTACTTGACTCGCCTCTGCATAAGAAAGATAAAAAGTCTGGATAGAACTGTCACTGTTGAAGGTGTTCCAGGCTATGTCGCCAATCAATGAAGCTTCAGAGTCATCTCGGTTAGTATCGTCAAAGGCAGCTCCTAAGCGAAAAGTTAGTTGTTGCTCATCTTTCAAACTCATTTTATATTCAGGTAGCACACTTGCCTTATAATAACGACGGGACGTAAAGTTGTTTTCAAGTGAAGTGGATTCGATAGAGTCTTCGATAAATTGTGCCGAATAATTCAATGCAAACGATTCTGTTTGCTCGTGGTGACCAGAAAAAGCTACCGACTTAACCTCAGTTTCGTGGAAGGCCTGAAATATTTCTGGTTTTTCACGAGAAAAAATATAATGATCATTGTGACGGCGAGTGTAAGCGGAAATTTCGAATCTGCTATCTGACGCATAATTCTGTGTATGATTTAACATGAATAATTGTGTTTTGAGATCCTCCGTCTCATTGAAATTGAAGGGTGTATACATATTTGGCCAGCCGAAGAACTTATTTTGAGAGCCAAAGAACAAATCAGTTTGTGATGATGGTCCCACTAGTTGAACACGTGCTGAGGTTCGTTTAAAATCGTGATCGCCGTTGTCGATAGTGCCGTCGCTTTCAGAGAAGGAGTATTCACCTTCGAAGCCAATAATCCAATCCTTTACATTACCTAGTGGCATACTGATACCACTGTGAACTCTATGTAGAGTAAAATTGTTATTACCTGTGCCAATCGAAACGCTACCTGCAGTTTTAACCGGTTTCCAGCTGAAAGAAACAGTACCCACAGAACTATTAACTCCATACAGAGCATTATCTGCTCCAGTGATTATATTAGCTTCGCTCAACATTTCTGGAGCGACAGGAATTTCTGAAAAGTAATGACCGGTCTGAGGGTCGAGTAGCGTCGCACTCCCCACCCTAAATCCTGTATTTTCAAAAATACCACCACGGATTGTCACATCGGCTTGAGCTTCAGCCATATTTCTTGACTGCAAATCAACACGAGGATCGTATTCTAGGTTTGAAACTAACGAAACGAAGGTTCCAACTGGCTCTTTGTTGGCGGTCGTAGAGCCTTCAACTGTGATTTTTTCAATACCATTATTTACTTCATTAGCATCGCCAGATGCTGCTGAAAAAGTGACTATGGTGCATAACAAAACAAACAAATTAGTTTGTATAACTCGGGTCATTTTAATGTTCTCTTTTGGGTAATTTGCTCAATCGGTAAAAGAGAGCGATCAATTAGCACTCATCATCGATTCTAACTAATTGGGGGATTAATTCCTTCGACTGCGGCCATGGGGACGGTTTAAAAAGGCTGGAACAACCAAACTCACTTATATCAATATAATATTTTGGATGGTTGATATGTATTAGTTGTCATTATATATTATCGTAAGAAACATTACACATGATAATCATTCGTAATTATCATGTGTAATGTTTCTCAACCGCATAAAATTGTTTCTTTTTAATGCCCCTGAGAATGCTAATACAGTGACGATTTTGTGCTCTTACCGCTAAAAATACACATTATAGATTGGCACTTGCCAAAAATTAATTGGGCGGCCCTTCAACCTCAATATCTTTTTACACGCGTTGTACATGAAAAATAAATATGAACAAAATATCAATACACAACAAGAAGTTGTCTATTTTGCTGGCGGGTGCCTTTGGGGTGTGCAAGAGTTTATGAAGCATTTACCTGGTGTAACAATGACGGAAGCTGGCCGAGCCAATGGGTCAAGCGATACAACCAACAGTAGCTATGATGGTTATGCAGAGTGCGTAAAAGTAACCTTCTGTACAAGCGCCGTCAGTGTTAATGCACTTATAGCTTACTTTTTTGAAATTATTGACCCTTACAGCATCAACAAACAGGGGCAGGATGTTGGAAAAAAATACCGAACCGGAATATATAGTCAACATCATAGCCACCTAAAAATTGCTATTCAACATATTGCAAACCGTAACGACGCTGATAGAGTTGTTGTAGAAATTTTGGAACTTATCAACTACGTTAAAAGCGAAGAAGAACATCAAGAAAGACTGACTCGCTTTCCAAATGATTATTGCCACATACCTCAGAAAGTCCTGCATAAATATAAGTTGGATTAATTGTTTGTAACCCTAGTTAAAGAATTCACAACCAACTTAAAAAACTAGTCATGCAGTCACACAATAAATATATTAACAGGCCGCAAGCTATTAAATGTGTGTTTTTAAACGTTTCTAGTACTTGATTAGTTAGCCTAATTAGAATTCGGCGCTCACTATCCTGACGATGACGATGTCAGCACTGCAGAAAATTAAGATGCTAAATGTGCGCATCTAGAAACCAAAAATATGTATCCATCATCTTGATTCGTTGATAAAAAGCAGCAAAAAAGTACAGGTATCGTTCTTATAATTCTGCTGGCTAATTCTGCTTGAATGAATAGTGCCCAAAAAACAATCGGTATTCTAATTCCATTGAAACGGTGGGGGAAAATCGATTTAAAAGGATTAGTATAAAAATGAGTTATTTTTATACAGCTTAAACATAGACATCTAAATGTTTTGGCCCTCTAGGTTTTTTGTGCTCAGATCCGTTTTTTTCCTTAACCACTTTTTCATAATCAGGTCTTCTCTCATTTTGCTGTTGTTGCTGTTGTTGCTTTTTTCTAGCGTCTTTTTCCTCACCTTTTAATTCCTTTTCTTTATCACTTAAATCACGCAACACTTCTTGCCTGTCAATTTTTGCAACTTTTTGGCTATCATGAGCAATAGGTACTTTGCCCTCTCGAGGTAAAATTGAAAATAAAAGGTCAGTAGTCATAATTTCTCCCTGTCTAACAAAGATTGGTTATCAATAAATCTGACAACTTTGTTCATAAAACATTCAATCACGTGATTGTAGACTAACATAGTTGATTTAATTGTAAGAAAGCGGCAATTTTCTCCCGAAATATTGTTGCATTAACCGGGTCGATTGCATAATGTATGCGCTATTAAAGCGTAGTGAGTATAAGCAATAATTATGAATATCTCCTTGAAAGCATTCGTCCATCATCATATAGCTTAGCCTTTCAGGTATTTGCTGGAAGGTCTATTGAACTCTTCTAGCGGCGCAGACACACTCTAAACCCCCGGAAGTCATCTTTCGGGGGTTTTTCTTTTTGGTCGCTCCTTTGGGCCATTGGAACCACTAATAAACGGCAAGTTAAGTAACCAATTTTTTAATAGGATTAGAATAAACATGATTGATAACAATAGATTACGTATCGCCGTACAAAAATCAGGAAGATTGAGTGACGACAGCATCTCTTTATTAAAAGCCATCGGCATAAAATTGCAAATTCGCGACCGGTTGTTGATTGCACATTCTACTAACCAACCTATAGATTTATTATTGGTACGTGACGACGACATCCCAGGTTTAGTGATGGATGGAGTGGTTGATTTGGGCTTTATTGGCCAAAACGAAGTAGAAGAGAAGATGCTTGAACGCCAAGCTGCGGGCAAAAAATCTGAATATATCGAACTTAGACGTCTAGATTACGGTGGTTGCCGTTTGTCTATAGCCGTTCCTAATGAGATGGATTATCAAGGTTTAGAGTCATTACAAGGCAAAAAAGTTGCTACAACTTACCCTTTTTTATTGGAACGTTTTTTCAAGGAAAAGAACATTAATGCGAGCACAGTGATGTTAACTGGTTCGGTCGAAGTTGCACCCCGTGCTGGTTTAGCAGATGCGATATGCGACCTGGTATCGACTGGTGCCACACTTGAAGCCAACGGTTTACAAGAAGCGGATGAAATATTTAGATCTAAAGCGGTATTCATACAGCGCGGCGGAGAAATGTCAGAGGCTAAACAAGCACTGATCAGTAGAATGTTGCCACGAATGGACGGTATAACCCAAGCCAAGGAAAGCAAGTACATCATGTTACATGCGCCCAAAGCTTATTTAGAACAAGTAAAAAGTTTATTACCAGGTTCTGAAACCCCCACCGTTTTACCACTTGCCGGTAGCGATGAAACAGTCGCTATTCATGTGGTGAGTCCTGAAACGCTGTTTTGGGAAACGATGGAAAAACTCAAAGCATTGGGTTGTAGTTCAATCTTGGTGATGCCAATTGAAAAGATGATGTCTTAAGGCAAAACAAAAATTAGTTAAGAGGCTAAATAGTCATGCAAATATGGGCACAACTTAACCCAACTGAACAAGCTAAATTACTTAGCAGACCTGCGTTGTCAGACAGCCAAGCCTTGAGCGATGCGGTTGCTGGCATTATTCAGCAAGTTAAACAGCAAGGTGATAAAGCCGTGTTGGCTTTTACTGAAC
>CAZMDX010000375.1:0-3218 GCA_964564805.1 uncultured Pseudoalteromonas sp.
TACTGATAATCCAAATAGGGAATAATATAATCAGCTAACGGTTTGGCACCCCAGGTATTAGTCCCACCTACACCTCGTTGCATATAATCTATATTCACAAAAACCCTTTGTTTTTTAGGCAATTCATAAGGGTGAAGGTTTTTAGTCTTCACTTGTGCAGCAGTGGCGTGGTAATCGTCCGTATCGTAATACTGAGCACCAAAACCAATCAGCGGTGCACCTTTAAACGTTATGCCTTTGCCATCTTGATTATGAAATGACACATAACGTACATCAGTGCGATAACCATTTTCTTGTGGCCGCACGTACGGAACATACAAATCTGCCACATTACTTTGATATTGACCAACATGTGCAGATGTATTTCTGTCTATATAGTTTTCGTGAGGGCCGCGGCCATACCAGCTTACATTCGAATACTGCTTGTCTAGCTCAAATAATGTGCCCAAGCGCGGGATTTCAGATTGTTTTTTATGTGGTGCGGCATAGAAATATACATCAACGTTGACTTTTCCATGGCCAAAAATATGATAAGTGGTGAAGTAACGACTTTCTATTGAATTTATATAATGTTCAACTTCAACCTTTGCCTGATATTCTGACTCTCTTGTTAGTTTTATAGACATCAATGTAGTGTCTTTTCCTGCTTTTTGCCAAGGACTAATCTTGTCACCATAATCTTTGATAGGTAAGTCGTTATCGGTTGGGGCACGCCAAAAATCTGGCCTTGGTGATGCTTTTAATAATTCGTCGCCAAAATATACCATTGAGCTAATTAGCCCCGTTGTTTTATCAATACTTAAACTAAATTCTCTACCTTTAAAACGATATGCCTGTTTTTTATCACTAATTGATAGCCTAACTTCAGGTTGTTTTTCTGTTGTTACTGAGACAGTAGGCAAGGCTAATTGAGACCATGCGATGACATGGTCTTTAGGGATCACACCATTAGTTTTATCACTTGTTACCTGTACATTTAGAAAATATTCAACACCTTTTTGAAGCGGTATCCCATAATCGAATTGAAGTTGTTGCATTTGCTGTGGTTTGGCACTCAGAGGTAGACCTTGTCTTTGCGCCACTTGTTCCCCCTCAGCCAATAGCTGCCAGCTCAAACTAAGCCCCTGTAAACTAACAAAATAATGTTTGTTTGAGACTGTGAGTGCACCTGACTCTATATCAGTGCTGCTAAAGCCAATGTTTTGTTGTACGTTCTTAACTTCCCACAAATAAGGGTAGGGTGTGCGGTCAGCAAATACCAAACCGTTAGCTGAAAAGCTTAAAGATGAAACGGTAGCATCGGGCTCTAAATCGCCGCCATAGCCCCAATAAGGTGTACCATCGAGAGTCTTCATCGCAAATGTCTGATCAACCCAATCCCAAATAAATCCACCTTGCAAAGAAGGGTACTTTTCAAACCTATCCCAATACTCTTTAAAGTTTCCAAGAGAGTTACCCATGGCATGTTCGTATTCGATTAAAATAACTGGACGAGTAGTATCAAGTTTGCGCTTAGCATATCGCTCAAGATCGCTAATAGGCGCATACATCTGTCCATAGGCATCGGTGTGACGGCGCATTTGTGCTTGTTCAGAAATAACAGGGCTGTTGGGTTCTTGTTGTTTTAACCAGTCATAGGTGGCTTCTAAATTTGGACCATCACCAGACTCATTGCCTAGAGAGCGCATCACTACAGAAGGGTTATTTTTAGTGGCATGGTACATGTTACTCACACGGTCAATATAGGCTGCGGCCCACTCTGGTTTGTTGACTAAGTGTGTATCTGGATTGTATGTGCCTTGATTGGCAGCGCCCACACCATGAGACTCAGTATTGGCCTCGTCCATTACATACAATCCGTACAAATCAGCTAAATAATACATATATGGATCGTTGGGATAGTGAGCCATACGCACTGCGTTGATGTTGAATTTTTTCATCAACTGCACATCTTTGAGCATCAGTTCACGCGTCACTACATGGCCCGTGACCGGATCATGCTCATGGCGATTGACGCCTTTAAACAACACAGGTTGTCCATTAATTAATATATTGCCATTTTTAAGTTCTGTAGAGCGAAAGCCTAAGTTATGGCCGATATGTTCAGTAGCTTTGCCTTGGGTATCTAATAAGGTGAGTTTTAAATCATATAAGTTAGGTTCTTCAGCGCTCCATAGAAGAGGTGTGTCGATGCTGGTGTTGTATTCAACCACTGTAATTTTATCTTCTGAGAGCTTTTTAATATCTAGTTTCTTTTCGAACACAGCTTTTTGCTGGTGATCAAACAGTTGTACTTTTAATTGGTAGCCACTGACTGCTCTGTCTTGGTTATTGTCAATCACAGCACTGAGCTGTAACTCTCCTTTGCTGTAATTATCGGTGAGAGTAGTGTAAGCATGGAAGTCTTTTATATGTACTTTTGGAGTAGCAAACAAATATACATCACGCTCAATGCCACTGACTCGCCACATATCCTGACATTCAAAATAAGAGCCATCAGAATAACGATATACCTGCAAAGCCAATTGGTTTTCGCCTGCTTGCAGGTAAGAGCTGATATCAAACTCAGCCGCGGTTTTTGAGTCTTGTGAATAACCCACCTTTTGACCATTTACCCATAAATAAAAGGCCGACTTCACTGCGCCAAAATGCATAAATACTTGTTTTTCATTCCAGTCATCTGGCAATGTAAATGTTTTTCGATAGCTGCCTACAGGATTATAATGGGCAGGCATTTCCGGCGGAACTGCATTGGCTTTAAAACACTGGTGAGAATGATAAAAAGGTGTGCCGTAACCGTTTACTTCCCAGTTAGCAGGTACTTCAATCTTGCCCCATTGGCTATCGTCAAAACTGGATTGGTAAAAATCATTGGGTTTTTTCTTTACAGAGTCCACCCAATTAAACTTCCACTGACCATTAAGCAAAATATGGTTGGCCTGATCCCAAGGTGTTTTAGAAAATGCCGCATCAGCATTGTCATAGCTGTAAAAAAAACTCCGAGCTGGTTCTTTGTTTATTCTAAACACTTCTGGATTTTGCCAATCTAACGTTTCCGCTGATGCAGCTAAGGCAAACGTACTCGTTGTTATAGCCAACAAAATAGTAAAATACTTTTTCATTTGTAGCCCTGTTAAGCCAAAATAGTGTTTAGAAAGTAGTGTTCAACCAAGTTATATACGTTAGTAAAACACTGCCAATCTTTATGTTTATTTAAC
>CAZMDX010000376.1:0-1765 GCA_964564805.1 uncultured Pseudoalteromonas sp.
CACCAGCGCCGCTAAGCGAGCAATAAAATCCAACGGCTCAAAGATTACATGACTGAGCTGGTCACCGTTGGTGCCGTCACGGTAGGGTGTTTTTAGTTTGTAGCGCACCTTGCCGTAAGTCGTTATTGCCAACCTTTTTTCTGATACCCCAGAGCGGGTAATATAACGGCACAGTCTTTCGAGTTTACACCTATCCTGTGCGTTGCTCATGACACCTGCATGGAGACTGAAGCCTGCCACATTTGCGGCACAGCCTGACCCAAGCCCTTGCTCTGGCATAGGTGCAATGGTTTGTAAGGTAAAGACCTTTTGTCCTTGCTGTTTGCCTGTAGCGATACGATAAGTAATGGAATACCCGTGTATTTGCAACATCGGATCGTCTTCCAGCCCATCCAAAGCCAGGTGGTCATTGCAAATACAATGATTGGGAATATCAAAACATCTATACATGGGGCGCATCATTCAATTAACAGAACCGCTATTTGAAATTTTTTATATCTGAATTTTATTGATTAGCTTCTGTATTATTAGTTTTTAAGTTCTTTTATTAATGCAACCATCGCCTTATTAAAGAGCATTAATTGTTTATTAAAGCTTTGGTCGTTTATTTGCTTTTTATGAAAAATGGTTAATTCTATTGATTTTGCCAGTTTTGCTAAGTTATAAGCACCAATATATGTGAGTGCTGGAATGACATCGTGGATAATTTTATAAATGTCTTGATAGGCGCGATTTTTGATTAAGGTCTCTAATGTTTTAATAACGGTCTCTTTCTCCACAAAGTCCTCTAAGAGGTTGGTAAAAGTTTCTTCGTCAACAAATAAATTTTGCATCGCCTTTTGTTGATCCATAGCTATAAGTTTACCTATGGGTTGGTTCGTAACGAGAGCCGCAGGTTCTGTTACTGAAGGTAGGGAGTTGGATGGTAACGCTTGTGAATTAGTCAGTAAAATCTCTGCTAGAACCTGATAAAAATATTCTGGATCAATAGGTTTATTGATATGTGCAGTCATTCCTGCGTCAGCACTTTTTTGTAAATCTATTTTCATAGCATTGGCGGTCATGGCGATAATTGGGACACTACAGTTCAATTCATTGCGCAAGGTAGTCGCCGCTGTTAAACCATCCATTTCAGGCATTTGTATATCCATTAAAATACAATCGAAATGAGTTTGTTTTATGAAAATATCAATTACTTCTAGACCATTCTCAGCTAAGACAACTTGGGCTTTAGTATAATTTAGGAATCCCAGTGCGACTTTTTGATTTAACTTGTTATCTTCTGCTAACAAAATACGTTTATGGCTTAAATCTGGAACGTTTTTCATTGCTGTAAAGCCAATTGAAGAATTTGCTTTTATGTTAAAGACAGCTTCCTGTAATTTATTAATTAATTCGCTAGCATTAAATGGTTTTTCGATAAAGTACTTGATACCTAGATGTTTTGCTTGCTGGCGCATGTGAGAAAAGTCAAAGGCTGAAAGCATGATTATTTTAGGTTTGTTGGCTTTTAGTTCTTGATTGATAATGGCGGCTACTTGCAAGCCATCAATATCTGGCATTTTCCAGTCTAATATCAATATGTCATAAGGATTAAGCTCGGCTGATGCTTGGCGTAACATACTCAGGGTTTGTTGGCCGCCGTCAGCTAGATCTGCAGTAATATTCGCATTCAATAAAGCTTCGGCTATCACTTGGCGCGACAAATAAACATCGTCAGCTACCAATACTTTGAGTTTAGATAATTGTTTTGATGGCGAGCTAA
>CAZMDX010000377.1:0-4491 GCA_964564805.1 uncultured Pseudoalteromonas sp.
ACTAACGTTAATAAATTGCCGCTTGTAACTTTATTATTCAAAGATTGATCTGTATTTTCCTTGGAAGAAATTTCACAGTTCTTTAAGCGTATAGTGGAAACTTTTTCATCTTGTTGCAAAGTAACTAGATTTTCTTCCAATATTTGATTTTCAGCCACTGCTAGAAATGGCAAGCATACTAATCCAATAATAAATTTTTTCATTTGACGCCTAAAAGTTAAAGGTTAAAAGATAAAGGTTTGCAGCGCTTTAACAACGCCTAAGTAATATTCATCTTCATTTAAGTTGCGATAAAAGTGACCCTCGCAACTAATCAATCTGTTTTGTTTGAAACCTGCGGGGTCAGGTTCGTTGAAAGTAGTAGAATTGAATAAATGGAATTATGAATTAGACTTTACGTATTGAATAAATGTAAAGGAATACAAAATGGCTCGCTTACCTAGGCTATCGATAGTTGGCTGTCCTCAGCACATAATTCAACGAGGAACAATCGCCAAACCTGCTTTTTTACGGAGCAGGATTACACAGTATATTTAGATAAACTCAAAGATCCCGCTATTCGACATGATGTTGCCATTCATGCATTTGTTCTAATGACCAACCATGTCCACTTGCTAATGACCTCTCCTTCAACGGATGGGATTAGTCAAGTCATGCAAAGTTTAGGCAGGTATTACGTTAGGTATATAAATCAAACTTATCAACGTACAGGAACTTTGTGGGAAGGTCGTTTTAAATCCACTTTAGTAGATACTGAAAATTATCTTTTAACACTATATCGCTATATTGAATTGAATCCCGTCAGAGCTCGGATGGTTGAGCATCCTGCTGCGTATCCATGGTCAAGCTATCATGGTAATGCGGGCGATATAAATATCACGCTACTCACGCCACACTACTCACATCACATCACACCACTCACGCCACATGCTTTGTATTTAGCATTAGGAAATACTGAAGCAGAAAGAAAATCTGTTTATCAAAGCCTTTTTCTCACACATCTATCGGGCAATACAATTCAGGCTATTCGCGATGCCACAAATAAGGCATGGGCACTAGGTGATGAGTTGTTTATTGAACAGGTTTCCAATACTTTGTCCAGAAGAGCCAAGCCATCACCACAAGGGGGTGATAGAAGGTCCAAGACGTTTAACGCATCATAAATCAAATGACTTTACGTATTTTCAACGAACCTGACCCCGCAGGTTCTTTTCAACGAACCTGACCCCGCAGGTTCCATCATAAATCAAATGACTTTTACGTATTTTCAACGAACCTGACCCCGCAGGTTCTGAGGTATGGCTAAAGCCAGAGCCTTACTTCAGTCCGCCTGTACCTAAAACAGGTTTTCCTTATAGTCCCAAATACAAGGTGACCCATTCATGCTGCCTGCAATTTGAGCTGGGCGAATATTTAACTGCATTTACCTAATCCAATCCCAAATAAGCGCTAAAAACTCAATTTGAAGTGTGAAAAAGAGCAACCACCAACCAGTTTGTGCTTGTCGATTATGCTGTGATTGGGTACTTTAAAACTGTGAGTGTCTTTGTAAATACTTTGTGCGTTTTAGCCTGTGTAGCGATGAACTATTGAACTCAAGTGGAAAACTGGTCACAAGCAATGTTAATTAGCAGCTAACGTCTCCTAAGATTTTTTTGTGTTCATTAAAGACAATAGAGACAATAGATCAATCGAAAGCAACCAATTTAGTCAATCAAATTTTCGTTCTGGTTACTCGCACCTGTAAGGACAAATCCGCTATTTTCCCTGGTATTTGGACTCTCTTTTTTACATAACAACTGCGAATACGCCTGATGTCACAGGCGCCAGCGTGTTAGGGAAAATTTAGATGTAATATAGTGTTTATTCTGTACGGATCATATCTGCACATTTCTCACCTATCATAATAGATGGGGCATTGGTGTTAGCGTTCATAATTGTTGGCATGATTGACGCGTCAGCAACGCGTAAACCGACAATGCCATGCACACGTAATTTGTGATCCACAACCGCCATGTCATCGCTGCCCATTTTGCACGTCCCTACAGGGTGATAAATGGTCTGAATATATTTATTTATATGCGCTTTTATCTGTTCATCGGTTTTAACCGTTGGGCCAGGCAAAAACTCTTTTCCGCGCAACTCATCAAGAGCGGGTGACGCAATAATTTGGCGTGCTATCTTAAAACCTGCGATCAGAGTGTCATAGTCGCTTTCGTTTTGAAAAATATTATGATCAATCAACGGCTTAGTATTTGGATCAGCTGAAGCTAATTTAACCGTCCCAGTGCCTTTACTTTGCACCAAAGAAGGCATAATAGTGAAGGCATCAGAACCGTCTGTTGGATTGCCAAAGCCATCTGAAATAGAGTAGCCTGGAACAAAGTGGAATTGAAGATCAGGCGCGGCAGATTTAGAATTGATCCTCAAAAAGCCCCCAGCTTCAGCAATATTAGAGGTCAGCATGCCTTTGCTTTTTGCATACAGTGTCGCTTGTTCTTTAGTTCCAGCTTGGGATAAGCTGACGGGCTTGGTACAAGTGTAAACCACAGGCATCATAAAGTGGTCTTGAAGGTTTTGACCGACCCCCGGCAAATCGTGAACGACGGGAATGCCATGTTCATTTAAGTGCTCTTTTGGGCCTATACCTGAAATCATCAACACTTGTGGTGAGTTGATACTACCGCCCGATAGGATGATTTCTTTTCGCGCGTATACGGTGTGCTCTTTTCCATCGGCAAGGAATGTGACACCCGTTGCACGACCATCGGTTACTATTATCTTTAAAACCATCGCCTCTGCTTGGGCAGTAAGACGACCTGCATCAATCGCTGGATGCAAGTAACTATCGGCTGCAGATGCTCGGCGTCCATTTTTCTGGGTTACCTGATACAGACCAATACCTTCTTGATCACCATCATTGAAATCGTCATTCATTGGGTATCCGGCTTGTTTAGCTGCTTCAACCATGGCAAGAGTGATTAGGTTAGGATCATTGAGCTCCCCAACATGTAGCGGCCCATATCCACCGTGAACGGCAGACTCACCGCGAGAGTTAGTCTCAGATTTTTTGAAAAATGGCAGCACATCAGCATAAGTCCAACCGGGATTATTTTCGCCCCAAGCATCATAAGTAGAAGAGTGGCCACGCTGATAAATCATCGCGTTAATTGAGGAGCTACCACCCAATACTTTCCCCCGTGGGATATAGAGCTTGCCGCCGTCTAATGCAGTTTGTGGTTCGGACGTATAATTCCAATCCAACGATGTTTTCAGTAAAGATCCGAACATCGCTGGGATGTGAATAGATTCATTGGTATCGGCAGGGCCTGCTTCTAGTACCAATACCTTGTTCTCGGGAACTTCTGACAGACGGGCCGCAACCGCACATCCGGCCGAGCCAGCACCAATCACAACATAGTCGTATTCTTCGGCTGATGTGGCTTGAGCATGAGCTGCCCTTAAGAAAAGCGGTGCTTGCGCTACAACACCCATTGCGGCAGCTACTTTAAGAAAATCGCGGCGTGAAACTTTACCTGCGTTAAAGTCGTGATGAAGCTGTGTCTCTTTGGCACTTTTCATCGCGCTGTTAGCTGGCCAGCCTTTTAAAAATCGTCTTCGGTTATGTTTGTTATCTGACATTAATCAATATCCTAATTAGCTCATGTTGCTGTGTTTTATCTATAATATCCAACGCAGGAAAAGCATCTGTTGTGACATGTTGATTAGCTATCATAGGCCGCTTTAAGTCGTTGTTTAAATACTTACAATGACAATTAGTACAATATATGTCAATATGATTATCGCGTGGATACACCAATGCGCGCAACCGCATCAAAAGGTTATTGCGCAGTCATGGTGGTAAACCTTGAAAGATCGTGACTGATAAATTGCGCAGTTATGGAGTTGCTCATACCCGATGAAGCGGGGCAGGCTCTCGATAGCTGATGCCGGATGTTATTCATGATAATTCTCAGAATGCCAATCATCGGGGAGAGCAGGTAGGCATAAAGTCGGTGCTCAGCATTACCGTAATCTCAGGATAAGTGAGTTTATTGACTGGACCAGAGCTGTAGCTTGATTTCAAATGGTGGTATTTTGCGATCTGCGAGAGTTCAGTTGCCAGTACCGTTTTGATACATCCAGCAGAAGTGCTGATAACAAAATAATAAGGATACAACCGATGTCAGAAATCAATGAAACGGCCAGTCCTTCGGTCAGTTCAGCACCGTACAACGCCTACGCCACTGCAAGAGCACGCAATTATGCACTAGGACTGCTCACGGTTGTTTACGCATTCAATTTTATTGATCGCCAATTGCTGGCTATCCTGCAGGAGTCAATCAAAGCCGATCTGGCCTTAACAGATGGTCAACTGGGTCTTTTGGCGGGTTTCGCCTTCGCCGTATTCTACGTCACCGCGGGTATACCTATCGCACGCTACGCAGACCGCTCGAACAGGCGCAACATAGTCGCCGGGTCGATATTTCT
>CAZMDX010000378.1:0-27922 GCA_964564805.1 uncultured Pseudoalteromonas sp.
GAGATTAACGATATATATTCATAACTGGAAAGAATAAAAACTAATTTTTTATAACCAAAAAAATGGAATCAAAAGTGAACCTCTAATCCTGCGAAAAACCCTTTAAATTCTAGATCGGCATAGATGTCATCTAAATCATCCAGTTCTACTGTTATCGCTCTGTAACCAATTTGAAAGGTCACATCTATTGCTAAATTCTCAATCAAACTATAAGTAACAGCTGCTTGATAATCTGATAATGTCTGATCATCAATACTTAAAAAACTGCCTTCTACAAAAGCACCGAAACCCGTTAATGGTAGTCCTAATGCCAGCCTTGAATAAGCCATAGGTATGGGGCCTGAGAACTTTTCTCTGGCAGAGTTAGACTCGTCCCCTTTATCAGTGACGAATAATTCTCCATCAATGTATTTGGCATTAAGACCTAAATCGAAACTAATTAGATCATTATCAAATAACTCGTAATATAAAATGAAATCTGTAACGGTTAATTCGACATCAGTAATAAGATTACTACTGGAAGCATACGTTTTACCGCCAAAATCAAAACCAGTATCCAAGGTAGCCTCACCGTTAGTGTCTATAACAGTTCTTTGTAATTTAACATTTGGGATAAACGGCACGGGATGTTCAAAGGCCACATACAGGTTTGAATTTGCCTGTTCATAGAAATTAAAGTTGGCATCATCATCATTATTAGAAAAACCGCCTGAGGTCTGGACATTCCAATTTTGGGCACCTGCATATAAACCAAATAATGTATCTGCATCGCTTTCATGGCTTAAACACAGGGTAATAAGTCCAATAAATACCACTATATTTTTCATAATTTAACCTTGATTCAATAATTCACTTAATTCGATTAAGGCAGCATTCGCCCGAGAAATATAGTTTGCCATGACTAACGAATGATTAGCCAGGGTACCAAAACCACTGCCATTTAATATGATTGGGCTCCACAGAGATTCTTGTGTTGCCTCAAGCTCTCGAATAATTTGTTGTAAGCTAACCTTGGCATTCTTTTTCTCAAGCACATCAGAAAAATCCACTTCTACAGCTTTTAAAAAATGTAATAGTGCCCAACTGGCACCCCTAGCTTCATAAAAATTATCATCTAACTGCCACCAGCTTGTTTTTTCAGCCAGCCTATTTGCTGTTGGTGTAGACTGAATAGCCTGGGCGTCACCTGCTAAATTTGTATCGAGTCGTTCTTGACCAACGCTGGCGCTTAAACGTTGTGAAAAACTACCTAAACGTTTTTCCAATTGTTTAAGCCAATCTCTTAAATTATCTGCTCGAGCATAGAATTGCCCCTGTTGCTGGCGGCTATCAGATAGGCTACTTCTATAAGCATATAAATTATCGATACCGTCCTGATACGCAGATTCGGAAGAAGGTAATATCCAGCTTAGGTTGTTGATATTGAACTGAGGCTGAGCCTTAGTTAAAAAAGGATTTTCCAGGGATTGGCTTTGTGAACGACTAAAATCTTGACGCATCGCCAGCGCCAAATCTCGAGTCATTTCTAACGCGCCAAACTCCCAGCTAGGCATGTTGTCCATCATCACGCTTGGGGGTAATACATCATTTGATAGATAGCCACCAGATTTATTCAGCAAAGTCTCACTGACTTTAATTAAACTGGTTGTAATTGTGTAACCCGCCACAACAGATTCATTTCTTTGGCTAGCTTGCTGCTTTGCAAGTATCTCAGGTTCAAATAGCTCAGGCTCGAAGCTCCAGTAGACTGACAAAATCCATAACAAGAAAATAATAAGTACCACTGCGCTTAATAGCCATTTTGGGGCAAGATATTGTTTCATTTTTTCTCCTAATGATGAGAGTGTGCAGATGGTCGAGCAACGCTGGCGGTTACGCTAATAGATTGCCCCTCTTTTGTTAGTAAACTGAATGCGACTGACTGTCCTTCGCGTAACGGCTGTTTAAGCCCAAAAAGCATAATATGTAAGCCACCGGAAGAAAATTTCACACTCTCACCTGGTGGTATGACAACTTCAGACTGCTGTTGCATGCTCATCATATCATCCACCAGCACATGGTTATGTATTTCTGCTTTAGCAGCAAAATCCGCCGATACACCAATCAAGGTTTGACTTGTATCCGATTGGTTTTGGATAGAAAAATAAGCCGCTGTGTTTGGGACACCCGGAGGCAATAACCTCACCGTTGCGTCTGTCACTATTACTTCAGCGTGAACCACACCCACTAATAAGCCACACAGTAAAACAATCAATCTAATCATAAACCACCCACAGATAAAAAATATACCCAATTATTCAGCAATTTAATTAACATGCCAATCATTAAACACAAATGTTTGGCTAAGGTTGTCAATTATATCAATAGACAACTGTTTGTTTGTCTCTTACCAATAGAAAAATCACCAAAGTAACTACTATAATTGGCCAAAAAACACTTAGTCCAGCAACAAAAAAACCAATACATATGGTTGCTAAAACGAAAGCAATAGCGGCAAAAATACTAAACGCCACTATAAACCCCATCACGACCATTATTGCCACTATGCCTGTGAGCACAAGTATTGAAGCGATAGGTTCAAAATCATGCTTGGCAAATGAAATATGTAAATCCAACCACTGAGTGGCTAGATGACCTAGGCTGTATGTCAACACAATGGCTATCAAAACAGCCAATATCATATTTTTAAACATAAAACTCTCCTTATCTGCTTGGGATTAGGAGTGTGGCAGTAATGTAGGCAATCGCAGTGACGGTTGGCAATGTTATTAAGCAAACTATAGCCACCAAACGAACTAACAATCTAGGAACGCTCCAATGTTTAGCTAAACCTGCGCATACGCCCGAAATTTTACTATGTGTTGAATCTTTATATAATCTGTTAACTTCAAAATATCGTCTCATATTTTTCTCCTACTACTTTAAGTTTCTAAAGCTAATTATTAGCCACAAATGTTGATTTCCCATTAACAAAATGGATCATTAAAGCTAAGCCACTTTCTTACGTAAAACTTCTAGCTCTTGTTCAATTTGACTTTCAGCTTCAAGTTCATTGAACTGTGCATGTAAACCTTGTGACTCATTTACTAAATCGTATGCATCAACTTGTGATTCTAAATCATCAATTCGACGTTCATATTGCTCAAACCGGATGATCGCATCATCAATTTTGACTGAATGAGCTCTATTTTTAACAGTCATACGCACCGCTACCGATCGCTCTCTGACAATGAGAGATTTTTGTTTAGCTCTGGCTTCCACTAGCTTATCTTGCATTTTACCCATATCAGCTTGTAACTTAGACAGAGAGTCTTCAACTACATTTTGCTCATCTGTTAGAGCTGACAATTTTTGCTGACTATAATGTTTTTCAACTAATGCTGCTCGGGCCAGGTCTTCACGATTTTTTTCTACTGCTAAAACTGCCTTTGACTGCCAAGCATTAATTTGTTTTTGCAGTTTTTCCGCTTGACGCTGAACCAGTTTTTTTTCAGCTAAGTTGGTGGCTGCAACTGAGCGAAGCTCAACTAGGGTTTCTTCCATTTCTTGGATCAGTAACTTTATTACTTTTGCTGGATCTTCAGCCTTATCTAAGATGGCATTGATATTGGCTTGTACTATGTCTGACATTCTTGTGAACATACCCATTTTAATTACTCCAATAAGATTAATGAATTTTTCCTGCTAGCCTATCTCAGCACTACTCTAACTATTGCAACTTTAACTATTACTACTTCAACCATTACAAGTGTTGTGCCAACTCAATAAATTCGCGTAACAATATGATTTACATATAATTTTCAAAACAGTGGAGAAATTATTTTTTATAATTAATTCAAGGCTAACTAACAATTTAGTCAAATAGACTAAATTGTTAGTTAAAATCACAACTGTATTGTATAAATGTTGCATCAATAATATAAAGAACAGCAAACTATCGGCGTTTCATGCAGCCTTAGCGTGATAACGTTTATATTGTTAATACACGTTACTTATTTTAATAAGTCATCGTGTGCAGTTGGTATAAACAATATGTCTACTTTATTGATACTAAAAATATAAAGTGAAAACGACTTACAACATCAGCGTCTTCAGACTAATTGACACACAGTTTGAAACAAAAAGTTGATACGGAAATTCAATTGCCATACGTATTTAACGAACTACAAACATTACTAAAAGATACACTCGCTACCTTTCGTTCAGAGTTTGAATTGGGTATCAGCGAGTATGAGCTGATATGCACCTTAAAAAGTCCCCCTTACTCAGTATTTGATGAGGATGTTCTGCGTGACTCGTTGATGATGTTTCAAACACACTTTGTTTTATTTCACTGCCTTTATCAGTTGAGAGATCGATGGCGCGAACAAAAAATAGGAGAGCTAGTTATAGGGTTGACAAGAATTACTCTAGAGCCTATTTTGGAGTCTTCTATCAACATACAAACTGAAGATTCACTCGCAGACTATTACTTAGATTGGAGCAACCTCGGCTGTTCTGATAAAAATGAGATTGAAGCTTTATTAGATAGTTTTTGGCAAAAAATGGCAGGTACTAAATTAAATGCCAATATGTCTTCATCAGAACTTAAAAGAATCTGTATTGTGATGGGAATTGAGTCGTTAGAAGACATCACTTTATTGGAACTCAAGCAGCAATATCGAAAACTACAACATAAAAACCATCCAGATAAAGGCGGCAGTATTGAAGCATCTCAGTCAGTATTGCAGGCCTACTCCCAGCTACGTAGATATATAAGCGTCCATGGTTAACATCAAGTAAATGAACAGCAGAATAATTATCCATAGCAACCCTAACCCGTTTATTTAAAAAACGACAAAAGCATGTTCTTATAAATTAGAGTTTAGCTTAATAATTATTGACGTAGTATTGTTCAAAATTGTATTGACCAAGTTTTATTAAATATTGTTTGGGAGCAAAATGATTGTCATATTAAGGTTTAAATTAAACTTGTTTGTTGTTTTGATAAGTATGTTATTACTTGGTTTAATGATGCCTGTTAGCGCAAAGAGCTGGCAGCAAGCAAAAGGTCTATGAATTAGGACATTGTCATATCAATGAAGGAAAATGTTAGCACTACAAGCTAGGTTTGATGATCACACTCTCAATATTTTAAAACGTCTAGGAATGCAGGTCACCGCTTATTGGCTACCTAAAATAAAACCTGAAGCAAGCAACACACTCATCTATGTTATTGAACATAACAATGAAAAGGACGCTGAGCAAAAATAGCAAATGTTTATTAACGATCCTGCTTGGTTAGTGCTTATCAAACATCCATAGAAGATGAACCTTTAGTAAAAAGTATCGATGTTATGTATATTCAAAAAACTGATTCTCCAACACAATCGTAGAATTGACTTTTTATTGTTCATTTTTAAGAGGTCATCGTTACTAGACAATAGATGATGTGAAGCTATTCGTCGTATGTACTTTTTTATTTGGCATCACCATAACAGCAGATTTTAAATAATGATAATTAACTCACTATCATTACATCCATAATTAGTGCTTTAGTCGTGACTAAACTTTTTGAGGTTTTTATCGTATTGAATGAGTGAAACTATAGCCATTTGTTTAGGTCAGTTTGTTTGAGCAGGTTTTCCACATATAAACAGTGACATTGTCTACTAAGATTGTGATCATAAGATAATAATATCCTGTTGTAATAATTTATTAATTAACAAGTCACTTGTTACTAGCAACCGATAAAACTTAATATTATTTGAGTTAACTGCTAGTAGCGCGCCATGAAACGTTTCAACATCATCCGAGTCATTATTTTGCAACCTATCACCGACTTCAAACAGCTGTTTTTATCCGATACACCAATGATAGACGTGCGTGCCCCCGTCGAGTTTGACAAAGGGGCCTTTCCCTCCAGCATCAATGCACCATTGATGAATAATCAGGAACGCGAAGCTGTAGGCACCTGTTATAAAAAAAACGGTTCAGATGCGGCGATTAAACTCGGTCATCAGTTAGTTCATGGGGATGTAAAAAAGCAGCGTTTACACCAATGGGAAAATTTCATCAAACAACACCCTGATGCAAGCATGTATTGCTTTAGAGGCGGTTTACGGTCTCAAATAACTCAGCAATGGCTCAATGAGTTAGGAATAGACATACCTTATGTGGAAGGTGGCTACAAAGCGATGCGCACTTATTTGCTTGAGCAATTGCACCAAAGGACTACTGAAGGTCAGTTTTTTGTACTATCAGGTAAAACAGGCAGTGGTAAAACAGAAGTCATCAATGAATGGCCAAATTCTATTGACTTGGAAGGCTTAGCTAACCACAGAGGCAGTGCGTTTGGTAAGACATTTGTCGCGCAGCCTACACAAATTAACTTCGAAAATGCTTGGTCTGTAGCCTGGCTAAAACGTATCCATATCGATAATTCGCCGGTATTGATTGAAGATGAATCACACTTGATCGGTCGAGTTGTCATTTTACCAGAATATATAGCAGCGACTAAGTTCGCCAGCAATATTCTACTCGAAGCCCCTTATGAAGAGCGTATTGCTCGCATACGTCGGGACTACTTTATGGATGCTTTCGAACATTATCAAAAAAGTGCCCCCGATACGGCTTATGATTTATTGGATGCATTTATCCGGGATGCAATATTGCGCATTAAAAAACGCTTAGGGGGCGAGCGATTCACGTTAATAAATGCAATACTAGATTCAGCCATCATCGCATTAAAAAGTCAAAACCAGTGGTCTGGATTTGACGAGATTATTAATATATTACTTAGTAAATATTATGATCCTATCTACGAATATCAGTACCAGCAAAAAGCTGAAAAGACTATTTTCAAGGGCTCCCATGTTGAAATTATTCAATGGCTAGCCTCAAATAATGGTGTTTAAGAGTATTTTCATTGTTATGTGCACGTTGTGCTTTGACAACAAGTTTATTACCCGAATTTTTATAAGAATCAACCAACATGCATGAACGTGACTTAGTTTTTATCGGTGGTGGTCATACACATTCTTTGGTCTTGAGAATGTTGGCGATGAAACCGATAGACAAGGTTCGCTTAACGCTCATTACCGATACTTTATTAACGCCTTACTCAGGTATGTTACCGGGTTACATTGCAGGGCATTACAGCGAAGAGGAAACACACTTAGACTTAAACAGACTGTGTAAAGCGGCTCATGTGCGCTTAATCCATGGTCGTGTTAGCGGTATTGATTTAGAAAATAAAACAATTCAATTAGATAACCAAGCCAACGTTGGCTTTGATAAAGTATCTATCAATACTGGCTCTACACCCAATGTAAATGTGACTGGCGCTCGTGAATTTGGCGTTGGGGTAAAACCTGTCAGTCAGCTTACAGCTACATGGCGTAAACTACTTTCACAAAAAACCAAGCAATTTACAGCCCACTGGGCCGTTATTGGTGGCGGTGCAGCAGGTGTAGAAATGGTACTTGCCATCGCTCATCGGTTCAAACAGGCAGGCGACACCTTAAAATTATCATTAGTACAATCGGGCGATACTTTGTTACCGGGTTACCATAAAAATGTACAAAAACAGGTGGCTATCGCACTAAAACAATACGGTATCGAATTTGTTACTAGGTTTCGAGTTTCACGCGTCACTAAAAATTCCATTGAATCAGACACGGGTGAGACGCTCAGTACTGATCAGTCAATTTGGTGTACACCAGCAACAGCACCAACATGGCCAGCACTTGCTGGGCTGGATACTGACAAAAACGGCTTCATTGCTGTGAACGAATTTTTACAGAGCACATCTCACAACGATGTTTTTGCCTGTGGTGATGTGGCCACAATGGTTAAATCACCTCGACCCAAAGCAGGTGTCTATGCGGTTCGTTCAGCACCCTTTTTAACTAAAAACTTACGAGAGACATTTAGCACACAGACAATGCAAGCTGCGTCACTACAAACTGATTTTTTGTCCTTAATCTCACTGGGTGGTAAAAGTGCAGTAGGTCAACGAGGTGGATTAAGCTTAAGAGGCGAATGGATTTGGCGATGGAAAGACCATATCGACCAAAAGTTTATGGCCTTGTTTACTAAAAACCTACCTGCAATGCCTTCAATGGATAACGAATCTATGCATTGTGGTGGTTGCGGGAGTAAAATTGGACCTGAGTTACTCAGCGATACATTAAGAGAACTCAGTATTTTCCCTAATAAAAACTTTGTTACTGATTTAACACAAGCAGAAGATGCGTCCGTTGCTGAAGTCATTAATAACACGTCGTTATTACAAAGTATTGATGGCTTTCGCGCCTTTACTGACGATTATTATAAATTAGGTATTGCTGCTACACATCACGCCGTCAACGACCTATACGCCATGGGTATACAACCGTCCAGTGCTCAAGTGTGGGCAAATTTAAAGTTTGAACATCCGCGGTTAACCAAACGAGACTTCAAACGCCTGATGCAGGGGGTCACTGAAACATTACTCCACCACGAAACCACCTTAATCGGTGGCCACAGCACTGAAGGTGCAGAGACACACTTAGCGTTAGTGGTTAATGGAACGGGTGGGTCATGTTGGCCCAAAAATGCCCTTCAAGAAGGTGATTGGTTACTTTTAAATAAACCTTTAGGTACTGGTATTATACTCGCGGCGGATGCCCAGAATGCTGCAACAACTCATAGCATTGATGTACTGTGGAGCAATCTGCTGCAATCTAACAGACCGTTTTTCTTAGCGCTGAATAATAAAAAAGTACATGCTGCAACTGATGTTACTGGCTTTGGACTTATTGGACATCTACTAGAAATGGTTAAGGAAACACAATATTCTATAAAAGTCGCAACCAACAATGTTCCGCTGATGAGTGGTGCACTGGAATTAAGTCGACAAGGAGTTGAATCGACGTTAATGCCACAATTGATGCCGATGCTAAATCAGTGTGAGACCAATAACATAGAACTTGCAAACCTTAAGTGTCTCCTCGATCCTCAAACCAATGGTGGCTTAATCGTTTCTGTTTCTGCCGATGTTGGTCGTCAAATCATGAATGAGACTAATGCAGTTAAGATTGGCGAAGTTTGTAGGGCACAAAGTGATACAAAAATCTTATTACTAGCCTGAACCACTTATTTCAACTTAAATACTAGTGATGCAAAAAATGACACTAAAGATCGTCTTGTATGGAGCATATTGTTATCACTTGGCAGCTTATTTGTTGTCACTAAATGTTAAAGAGTCCTGAGTCAGTAATTTTATAACCTGCTCAGTACACCCTTATGTAGGTTCTCGAAGAGCCAAAGGTTAACCCACATTGAGGGTATCTCAATACACATACCCAGTGAGATTATAAAAAGTGTTACTGGATTTTAGGATTTAACACTTAACATTTTGTGGGCTGGATAAATGTAGTCAATTATCTAAGATTACCTCATAAAATATTTATATCTCACACTTTAGTTTCCTAGTTTGACCATTTTTTCTAGTGCATCACACTTCAATGTCAGAAAAGCTATCAATGGAGATTATGAGAGCAGATAAAATTATAGAAAGTGATATTTTTTAGCATCTTGAAAAACCTGGCTACGCCTTTGCAATGCATATTGATATGTTAGACTTGAAACAGGGAAATTAAAAAATAAGTAGGATTTATATCTGCAAAGTCGACTAGCTTAGTTACTGTTATAAGTGGAGTTGGAAGTGGGGCATACGGCGCTCATTCTCAAGTGGCAAAATCTTGTTGTACTAGGTACAAAAATTGTTATGGCATGACAAAATATAGTGTTTAGACAGCAGGTTCTAGAAGGGTCTAGCATAATGATGGCATGTGTTTAATAGAGGTTTAAATCGCCATGTAATGCTTGATAAAACAGAATTAAAACATACAGTGAGTTGTTCTCATTTTTATATAAAAGCCAAACTCTGAGATGTTATTTCACATATTGCAGACAATATAAACATAACACTATAACAAGCATCGTCAATGAATAGATGCAGGTGATTCCATTCCACTTTTGTTAAAAACAGCAGTTACTATTTTGACAAAATTAATGCTAAGAAATTAAGGCAATAATGTTTGTTAGTGATGCAAATCTTCCCTGCAGGGGCTCTTTATTCGCATCACCGTTATTGGGTAAGTAATACTTGAGAAAGAATAAATCCTAATAGCGTAAGAAGTAGCTTTGGTAATCAAAACAAAACAGCCAATACTTAAATTAGAGGCCGTTTCGATAACTGGTAATGTTGTCACGTTCATTTAATATCGAACCATTTCTCAGACACTCGATAAAACTCAATATTATTGCCCCTACTACATAGGCAAACACCGGAGTCAACAACATGATAAATAAAGGTATTTGATTAAACATCATCAATTCCTTATTCAGCTTGTGTTTTTGTTGCCTCTTCATTATTTAATTCAAAGTCGGTAATAGAAACCTTAGCCGTATAACTTTTTTCTTCATTAAAGCTGACGTTGTTGGCTACTGTCAATACAGCCGAGCGCAGGTTATTTTGGATTTCTTGTTGTGCAACTTCCATCACTTGATTAACCATAATACTGACATGTTTTTCTAATGAAACGTCATTGGCATGTGCCGTAGAGGCAAAGATTAAAGTAGAAGTAAGTGCAACTGCAGCAATTTTAGATTTAGTAAACATGATATTTTCCTTTGATGTAGTAAGTGATAACTGTTTATCAAATGGTGTTAACAGTTATTGTTTAAGTCGCAGTATCCTTTGCGATAGTTGTGCCAATCATGAAATTAATTTTATCTGGTTGATTTATATGAATTTTTATTTTTATTTGGGCGTTATACGTTTGAATAAATATTGCACACCTCTAATATTTGGTTAAATTTACCACTGTTTTAGTAAATTTAACCAATCATCTCGGATTGAAATTGTTTAGCCTTTGATTGTGCTTCGAGTAACACGTCTAAAGCATCTGTTAACAATTCTATTCCCGCATTGAATTTCGTACCATTCTGACTCAAATATCTACGCCAAATGCGTCCACCAGGCTGGCCTTGAAACAAACCCAACATATGTCGAGCGATGCTCCACGGTCTGACACCACGAGCGATCTGCTGTTCAACATAAGGTAACATTGCTATCACCACTTCAGCACGAGTCATAATGGCAGAATTATCTTGATAAAAACGCTTGTCGACTTCAGCCAAAATATAAGGGTTACTGTAGACTTCACGACCTATCATTACGCCATCCAAGTGTTCAAGGTGAAGTTGCGCATCATCTAAGGTTTTCACACCACCATTTAAGCTGATATGTAAGTCTGGAAACTGCTGTTTTAATTGATAGACACGATCGTACATCAACGGGGGTACATCACGATTTTGTTTTGGACTTAAACCTTTTAACCAAGCTTTACGCGCATGCACAATAAAAGTGTCACATCCAGAAGCGGCCACAACATCAATAAAGCGTGTTAAATCTTCATATTCATCCATGTCGTCAATACCAATTCGCGACTTTACCGTGACGGGGACATCGACTTCTGCCCGCATACTCTTAATACATGCAGCTACAGTTTCAGGCTCAGCCATTAAACACGCACCAAACCTGCCATTTTGAACACGGTCAGAGGGACAACCTACATTGATGTTCACTTCATCATAACCGAGTTTTTGTGCCTCGCTAGCACATCGCGCCATATCAGAAGGATTTGAACCACCCAGTTGCAATGCTACTGGGTGTTCTTCTAAGTTAAATCCAAGATAATCGCCTTTGCCAAAAATAATCGCCCCAGTGGTAACCATTTCAGTATACAAAAGCGCATGTTGTGAAATTTTTCGGAGAAAATACCGACAGTGTCTATCGGTCCAATCCAACATTGGTGCAACTGATATGGTTCGAGAAATACTGCGATTGATAGGTTCATTCATATATTGTCTCGCCAATGTAAAATTTAGGGCGCGAATTCTAGCTGATTTCGCACCCCAGCACTAGTGGGTCTTACATAACTCGAAGTCTGGTTATCCAGTCAACTGACTAACGAAATAGATTCTGAGTAGGTGTAACTGGTCGTAACTCACTTGCTCACTCAGACTGTCATAAACAGGTTTTAAACGTTCATAGGAATGCTCTGCAAATGCAGCTAAAGCTGAATCAATATCGATTTGGCTAAGACCCGATTGTTCGAGTAACTGTGAAGGCTGGGCAAACTTATGCCCGTCTTGGGCATAGCGGTATAAGTGATTAATGATCGTGCCATTTTTCACCTTAAATTGTTCAGCCAAAGCACTAACTGATTGCCCCGTTTGATATGCACTAATAATCTCAGCACTGCGGCTATTGGAGTGAGTACTGCTACTCGTGCTTTTACTTGCTATCGCTTTACTAGCTGAGTGAGTATTAGAAACCTCCTGTATATCATTTTTCTGGCAGAAGTTATTAATAAGGGCTAGGTAATGCTCTCCATATTTATCTAGTTTGGCTTGTCCAACACCGTGAATACGTAACAGGTTATCTTGAGAATGTGGAAAATAATAAGCCATTTCATTGAGTGTACGATCAGAGAAAATAGCATAAGGAGGAAGGTTTGATTCATCCGCTAAACGTTTTCGGTCAGCTTTTAATACAGCAACTAATCGCTGATCACCCGGGTTAGTCATAGCTTTAGATGTATGACTACTGGTAGCCACGGGTTGCTGCAACAGAGCAAAAAATGGTGCTTTTCCTTTCAACACGTCACCGGCTATTTGTGTGAGTTTTAAGCTGCCAAATTGTTCATCTTGGTTGAGTAAACCCTTTTGGATTAGTTGACGCGCCAGTGTCATCCACTGCTTTTTGCTATACTCATTACCAATGTTGTAGGTCGACAGCAAATTATGCTGGTTTTGTAATACTTTTTCGGCATTTGAACCACGCAACACATCGATAATATGACTCGCACCGAATCGTTGTTCAGTTCGATGCACACAAGATAAAAACTTCTGGGCGGGCACGGTTAAATCCGACTTTTCTTTGCTTTCACCCGTGCAGTTATCGCAGTTATTACAATTTTCTTTTACTGACTGCTCCCCAAAATATTCTAACAATGGAGTGCGTCTGCAATCTTCAGTCTCAGCTAAGGCTAACATTTGATTGAGGTGCATATTAGCCAAACGTTTTTCTTGTTCGTTACTCATTTGATCAATAAAAAAACGAATCTTGCCTGTATCGCCGTAACCAAATAATAGTAAACAATCAGCGTCTAAACCATCACGGCCAGCACGCCCAATTTGCTGGTAATACCCTTCAATATTTTTTGGTAAGTCATAATGTAATACGTAACGAACATCAGGTTTATTGATCCCCATACCAAATGCGATAGTTGCCACAATGATATGCACGTCATCACGAATAAAACGTTCTTGATAGTCACTACGTTTAGTACTACTCAGCCCTGCGTGATAAGGCAGCGCTAATAACCCATCTTGTTGTAGCTTGGTTGTGAGTTCATCTACGCCTTTACGTGATTGACAATAAATAATGCCTGACTGTTTTGGATATTGTTCAACAAACTTTTTACACTGCTGATAGGGATTATCCTTAGGAATAACGCCAATAAACAGATTAGGCCGGTCAAAACTGGAGATGTACTCGCTAGTGTCGGTGATATTAAGTTGGCGTTTAATATCCTCTCGCACTCTTGGAGTTGCAGTAGCTGTTAAAGCGATACATACGGCGTTGGGGAAACATTCAATAAGACGATTCAGCTGGCGATATTCAGGTCGAAAATCATGTCCCCATTCAGAAATACAATGTGCTTCGTCGATGGCGATACAAGCCACATCACAATTTGTTAATAAATCTAAAATATTATTTTGTAAGGCTGTTTCTGGTGCCAAAAACAACAATTTAACCTGTTGTTGTTTGATGCCTTCTAGATTAGCCTGATAATCAATGTCTGAAAGCGAGCTGTTTAATACGCAGGCAGGGATAGCGAGTTCATTAAGTTGCCTAACTTGGTCTTGCATCAGCGATATGAGTGGTGATATGACGATGGTCAACCCATCAAAAACAACGCCCGGAATTTGGTAACACAGGGACTTACCACCACCTGTTGGCATGATGGCTAGAGTATTCTGGCGCTCTAATATATTATTGATGATTGCTTGTTGAGACTCTCGAAATTCGTCAAAACCAAATACATCTTTGAGTACATTTTTTGCTTGGTTGAGCACTTTTTCACGTCCTTGGTTACACATTAATTACTACAGATATGTTAATGATTATAACCTTCCGGCGCTTCGGGATGTACTTTCCTTTTAAAATTCTCGTGCAAGCATAAAATAGCATCGAAGAACTTATACATATTAAACCTATTTTTAGTTTAGACTTGTACATATTTTTTATAGTGTTAATGGTTTTTTACTGCATGTTTTCGACAATTTTTTTACCATTGTTCGGTGCTATATCCTCATTAGGTTATTTTATTAATACCTTATTTTGGTTGGTGCCTATTTTAATTTGTTCATTTCTCAAATTAATACCCATCAAAATATGGCAAACATTTATGTCTTATTTACTCGATGGTTGTGCCACATTTTGGATATCGGTCAACAGCGCCAATCAAAATATATTTAGCCGCACAAAGTTTAACGTCAGTGGGTTGGAAGGATTAAGCCACAAAGATTGGTATTTGGTGATATCAAACCATCAGTCTTGGGTTGATATATTAGTGCTACAGCGAATTTTTAATCATAAGATCCCTTTTTTAAAGTTTTTCCTCAAAAAAGAGCTTATCTGGGTACCTTTCATTGGTTTAGCTTGGTGGGCCCTAGATTTTCCATTTATGCATAGGTACAGCAAAGCTCTACTAGCTAAAAACCCTCACTTAAAAGGTAAAGACTTAGAAAACACCCGTAAAGCATGCAAAAAATTTACAGTCAAACCTGTCAGCATTATGAATTTTGTCGAGGGAACACGACTAACTGAGCAAAAGCGGACTCGTCAAGGGGCAAAATTTCAACACTTACTTAAACCCAAAGCTGGCGGTATGGCATTTGTTCTAGGTGCCATGGGTGAGCAGTTACATAAGTTACTTGATGTGACGATACATTACCCAGAAGGCACTCCTACCTATTGGGAGTTTGTCTGCGGAAAAGTTAAAAAAGTACAAGTTCAAATTAAAGTGCTGTCAATTCAAGAATTGTTAAATAGTGATATTTACGGGGCTGACTACTTTGACGACCATACCCAAAGAGTCAAATTTCAACGCTGGCTAACAGATTTATGGGAACAAAAAGACCAAGATTTACAGATGCTTTTGTCGAAGAAATCTCAAGATGTTTAGTACGTTATCAGGTTTTATTGTGTTTTCTATACACTTGACGTTACAAATGATAAGCCTGGCTTTTTGGGCTCTATGTATCACCTTACTTGGTTTAATGAAGCTTATACTACCTTTCTCTTTTATTACTAAACCGCTTAACATCATACTAAATTCGATGATGTGTGCATTTGGGTTTTGTAGTGTGACCTTAATCAAATGTATGAACAAAGTAGAATTAGATTATGTGATTGAAGGTGAACTGAGCAAGAAAGAGTGGTACCTGATTGTAGCTAATCACCTAAGTTGGTTAGATATCATCCTATTAACCGATTTTGCTGCCGGCAAGATCCCTGCGCCAAAGTTTTTTCTTAAGAAGGAATTAATATGGTTGCCCTTTGTAGGTCTTGGCGCATGGGCACTAGACATGCCGTTTATGCAACGATATAGCAAAGCATTTTTATTGAAAAATCCACACTTGGAAGGTAAAGACATAGAGACCACTAAAAAGTCTTGTGAAAAATTTCGCCAGTTGCCAACCACAGTCATCAATTTTGTCGAAGGCAATCGCTTTACTCCAGAAAAACAAAAACTGAAACAAAGTCCATTTGAAAATCTCTTACCTCCAAAAGCAGGTGGTATTGCGTTTACTCTCGCCACTATGGGCGGGTTATTCACAAGTGTGTTAGATATTACGATCATGTATCCGAACACTCAGGGTAGCCCTATGATGGCGATGTTAAGTGGTCGTCTAAATAAAGTGATTATGCGAATTAATGTGCACCCAGTTACTGATGAAATTATTGGCGATTATTTTAAAGATGAAAAGTTTAAACAAGGTTTTCAGAGCTGGTTAAACTCAGTCTGGCAAAACAAAGATAAACTCATCACCCATTTAAAAAGGACAGGCTAAATGCAACAAGGACTTAATCTTACGGACCATATTTTATCACTATTAGAGTATCTGGGTATTCAGGCCACTCCAACAAGCTGGATATTTCAAGTAGTTGCCTTGCTCGGTATCCTACTGTTCGCTTGGCTGACTAATTGGCTAACAAAAAGCATCCTCAATAGTCGCATTCGAAAACTGGTCAGAAAAAGCAAAAACAAGTTTGACGATGAATTACATCAACACGGTTTTTTCAAACGCATCGGGCATATTGTTCCAGCTGTTGTTATCTATTTACTCAGTCAAATACTCATTGAAAACCCTGCGCTACTCGCGTTCTTACAGAAATCTGCAGTTATTTATGTGCTTATCTCTGCGGTAATGGCATTGAGTGCTTTGCTCAATACCGTAGAAGACACATACAACGCGTCAAATTTAGCGAAAAAAGCGCCGATTACTGGCTTTATTCAAGTGGCTAAATTGTTTGTAGTAATTATCGCGGGTTTGTTGATTATTTCTAATTTAATGGACAAATCGCCATTATTATTACTTTCAGGCTTAGGCGCAGTCACTGCAATACTTTTGTTGTTATTCCGAGATACCATTTTAGGTTTTGTCGCCGGTATCCAAATCGCAGCTAACCGAATGGTTAATACTGGTGACTGGATTGAAATGCCTAAATATGATGCAGACGGTGACGTATTACAGGTTGGTTTAACAACGGTTAAAGTACAGAATTGGGATAAAACAATTTCTACAATCCCTACTTATGCTCTTATTTCGGAGCCCGTCAAAAATTGGCGAGGGATGACTGAAAGTGGCGGACGTCGTATTAAGCGTTCACTGAATATCGATATTCAAAGTATTTGTTTTTGTGATCAGGAGATGCTGGATGAATTCATAAAAATTCGCTATATAAAGCGGCATATTCAGGCAAGACTTGAGAAACTGCAGCATTTTCATAGTGAACAACAAATCGACACAGCTGATTTAGTTAATAGCCGCAGATTAACCAATATAGGTACATTACGCGCCTACATGCGAGCTTATTTAGAAAATCACCCTGACATTAACCAAGATATGACCCTAATGGTGCGACAAAGGCCACCAACAGAACTTGGGCTTCCACTGGAAATCTATTGTTTTTGTGCCGATAAAGACTGGGTTAACTTTGAAGGGATCCAAAGCGATATTTTTGACCACTTGCTAGCTATGTTGCCGGCATTCAGACTAAGAGCCTACCAACGTGTTAGTGATAGACCCTAAATAAAAGGTTGTAACCTCTACTAAATCGGGGCAACTAATCTAAACGGTCGTTAACGCATAAACAAACACCGCAAACAAACCAAAAGCAGACGCACCAAAAAAACCATACTCAACCTTAGACTGCATAACGTTAACACCCTCTGGTGCGGGTAAAAAGCTCACAATGATGCTGCTAATACCTAAAACAAAAGTGATCAATGCAAAACCAAATAAAATGGGTTCGTACCAATTGCTCATCAGTCAATTCCTATGTATTTTAAACAGCAACTAGTATGCACGAAAAATACAAAATGCCAAAAGACATAAAAGGAAAAAGGTATATGCGTGTTTATCAATCGCCTGTCACCTTAGTGGCCAAACTACTCACTTATTGGTCTTGTTCACCATTTGATGTCTGACATTTTCCTAATCTGAACACAAATAAAAGTTATCTTATTGTTTTTTAATGCTTTTTATTTATGGCCTAAGCTTTGCTTTTTACAGACAGTACGGATAGAAAATTACCATTAATCAGTCAGGAGAATTTTATGCGATCTATGTTACTTGTTGGAGCTTTAGTTTGTTGTTCACTACCAGTCTGGGCCTTAGATTCTAGTAAATGTAACGTTGAACTCAATGGCAACATGCAATTAGAAAGCAATGTATTATCAATCGCTCTACATGACGATACCCATATGACCATTGACCAAAATAAAATATTGTATGTTAACGGCATTGCCCTAAATCTAGACACACAACAACAAATCTGGGTAGATAGCTATTATGACGGAATTAATCAAGCTGTTCCGCAGGCTGCTGAGATAGCAACAGATGCGATCGCACTAGCAGGTGTAGCACTTAATGAAGCATTTATCGAATTATTAGGTTCAAATAATGCTGCGGTAACAGATCTATCTGAAAAACTACACAATCTTGAAAAGCGAATCCAATATAACTTTTATGCTGAAAATGGTGACATTCATTTATATTCAGATTCGTTTAAAAACGGTGGTTTTTTTGGTCAACAATGGGAGTCACAGTTCGAGGAAGCAATCAAAAATTTAGTCACCGAATCAATGGGTCATTTAATAGTAGCAATAGGTACACAACTAATTTTTAATGGCGATGATATGCATGAATTCGATCAAAAAATGGAACGTTTTGGCGAAAAAATGGAGCAAAAAGTTAAGTATCAAGCCGCAGCATTAGAGAAAGAAACAGATATTTTGTGCTCAATCCTCGCTCAAATAGATTTTGCCGAAACACAATTACAACAGATTAAACAACTAGCAGGCTTAGATATTATTCGAATACAAGACCAGCCTGACAGGATGTGATACCGTTTAAAAAACACGAACTTGGAACATTTGAATGCAAATAGCAGTAGTTGGCTGCGGTTGGTTAGGTCTGCCTCTTGCAATTAGTTTACAAACAAGTGGTCAAAATATTATAGCTACTTGCCGCAGTGAACAAAAAGCCAGTGAGTTAACGAAGCTAGGGCTCGATGCTCAAAGGTATGAGTTAGGCGACGTGTTAACACATGGCCGCTTTGACAAACTATTCGCATCTGATGTCTTAGTGTTAAACATTCCTGTAGGACGGAAAAGCCCCACCACACAAACTTTTGCAAAACACATGCAAGCACTACTAAAACATGCTGCAGATAAGCAAATACGGAACCTTATTTTCATTAGCACTACGTCGGTTTATGGTGACAACTGCGGTGTCGTCACTGAACAAAGCCCAACGTCTGCACAAACTCAGTCAGGGCGAATCAATTTAGCGGTTGAAGTGCTAGCAAAACAATATTTTGCAGGTCGTAGTACCGTTATCCGACCTGCTGGTTTAGTAGGTGAAAACCGCCACCCCGCTCATTATCTTGCTGGTAAAGTGGGTCTACCTAACCCTGATAACAGTGTAAATTTAGTACATCAAGATGATGTTATTTGTGCAATTCAAACGATCATCAAAAAGGATATTTGGGGACAGACTCTACACTTAAGTGCGTTAGAACATCCCACTCGTGCTGAATATTATACTTGGGCTGCAGAAAAACTCAGCCTAAATGCACCTTTATTTGTTAAAGGTCAAGGCGTCGCCTTAGGTAAACAAATTGACGCCACACAAACGTTGCAGTTATTAGGTTTATCACTCAAGTATCCCAGCCCGTTCGACATGATAGGACCGTGACACAACAATAAACTCGGTTAAGTTTTTCAAATAAATAGTTTAACCAATCAAAGCTGAGCCAAAGAATTTTAATGCCACAGTGTTAATCAACACTAACAACAAAATAACGGGTATAAAAGTACCTACTGAAAAATCTACATAACGCTCAAACCAGCTATGCTCATAATGGGGTGCACCTTCATCTAATTCTTTGTTGAAATTTACTTTTTTCCAGCGGTATATTACAAAAAGACAAATTAACAGGCCATTAAGTGGCAAAATAGTGTCATAGAACACATCAACGATCACATCAAAGAATGACTTGGACTGGCCTGCATAACTTACAAAACCAGTGAAGAATTCCAGCATGCCAAAGGATGTTGCTGCCATTACCGACATAATCACTAAAAGTATCCCCATCCAACCTAATGCTTTGCGACGACTGAAGTTTTTCTCTTCCATTAACGCTGCGACTGGCACTTCAAATATCGAAACAATCGAAGTAATAGCTGCAAAAAATACTAATAAAAAGAAGAAGCTTGCAACGGCACTAGCACCCACATAACCAATAGTGGCTTGCAATGCTAAAAATATTTTGGGCAGAAACGTAAATATCATGCCCACCGACGAGTCACTCAAATCGTTGGTGTTGATATCAGGATTAAAAGAAAAAACAGCAGGTAAAATTAGTAAGCCTGCGATAAAAGCAACAGCGGTATCTAATAAAGCCACCATTTTTGCAGAGCCGGGCACATCAGTTTTTTTATCTAAATAAGAACCATAAGTGATCATGATCCCCATGCCCAAAGATAATGAAAAGAATGCCTGAGATAAGGCACCATTAACTACCGAGGCATTGATTTTGCTGAAATCAGGTATTACATAATATTTCACACCCTCAAACGCGTTATCTAAAGTCAGCACAAAAATAACTAAAGCTACCAACATAACAAATAAGGTAGGCATCATAAATTTAGCTGCTTTTTCAATACCTTGTTTCACTCCCCCTTGTAAGATTAAATAGATAAGAGCCAGCACTCCAACCATGTAATAAAACAAGTCGTAACCATTAACAAATGAGCCAAAAGTATCTGGGTCTGCAAGCATATCTAGATTTCCGGTTACCGAATGAAACAAGTAACCAAATATCCAAACAGTAATTACTAAGTAAAAAACTGCAATCATGAAGGGGGTAATAATGGACAACCAACCCGCTACTTTCCAACCTTTGTGTCCATCTGTCATAGACGAATAAGCGCCGAGCGGGTCTTTACGGCTGTGTCTTCCCACAGACATTTCAGCCAACATAACCGGTAAACAAATAAAAGCTACAAAAATGGCATAAATTAGCAAAAATGCACCGCCACCATTTTTAGTAGCAGCAACAGGGAAACCTACCATGTTACCGATCCCTACAGCTGAACCAGCTGCAGCTAGAATAAAACCCAAACGTGAACCAAACTGCTCGCGTGGTGCGCCCATAACCTATCCCTAATTATTTTTATAATTTGAATAGATATTACCAGTAGAGTTTCAGAAAGTCTTTTTTGTTAACCATACAGCAGTCATAAAAACCGAGACTTATGTTTACAACAACTTACCAAGGAATAACATTACCTTGCCAATCGATATAATGGGGTCCATCTTCTGGGATTAGATTAGGGATGATTTGGAGTAATTGAGTAACAGTAAAGTCGGTACTAAATAACTTACCCGTGGGCACCTTAGACTGAAACGGTTTAGATAATTCAGTTTCAACTGTACCGGGGTGGTAGCTTATTAACGTAATATTTTTAGCTCTCCTCTGGCATTCTATTTGCGCACATTTTATCAGCATATTAAGCGCTGACTTACTGGCACGATATCCGTACCAGCCGCCTAGGCTGTTATCACTTATACTACCAACGCGGGCACTAAAAAACACTAACTTCGAAGGTTCAGGGCCCTTTAACAGTTTTTCTACATTTTTTAGCCAAATAGCAGGTAATATTGCATTAGTTGTTAAATAAAAACTCAATTGGTCTTTCTGAATATCTTCTAAACGTTTTTCGGGCATAAATTTTTGATTGTCATCACCAGTCGAATGTAATGCGCCTATGCAACACACAACTAGGCTAAATTGACCACCTGCTTGCTTAAGCTGTTGGCAATACTCCGCGACCAAATCTTCACTCTCAGAATCCAGGCTATAATACTGCACTCCTTCAATAGGCGATGCTGGTAAATTTCGAGATACTGCATACACCTGCTCGTACTTGCCTGAACCGTGTAACTGCTTTACCAACGTTTTTCCAATACCGCCAGAAGCACCAATAACCAATGCATTACCTTTAAACATCAATTTTTTCACCTTTTTTTTCGCAAGGGGTACACCGTTTTTTCCCAGTCAAAAGATAAGAGATTTTGTGACGATACTTAGCAAAAATGTTATATGCAATGTCAGCAAACCATCTTATTACTGGCCATCTTAAAGGCGCATATACCCAGCCTTTACCTACCAACTTCCAAGCTAAATAAGTCACATCTAATCCGCTTATCATACTACCATCAGCCAAGTAGCCGTGAATGCGGGCATCCAGTGTTTGCCAGTCTAGATGGGGATAATCTACAAAAAACGAAGCTTCTTGGATATCTACAAACTTAATTTTTTTCTGTTTATCTAGCTGCTTTAATTTGTTCATTTCTATAGAACACAAAGGACAATAACCATCAAAAAATATTGTCAAAGAAGAATTTTGCATAGTTGATATACACATTCATTTGAATTATATAATAATTACGTCAATAGATGCTTACTGGATTACATTCACTAAGACTTATTTCACTGGCAACCTTTACAACATAGTTTTAGAGTCCCGCTCAACAATTGTTTGACAAAACTGGGCACTAGTCAAACCATCCTGTCTGTATGGGTACACTGAACAATAGGGGAGCGAAAATTTGATAATGTGCACGATTTTGAACGCACTTAACATTATTTAAATACACCGCTTTCCATGGATCATTAATAAGCCACAATTTATCGTCCATTACTGCCACACCCTCGATAGAAGCATTGTCCATGGCTTCATAGTCTTCACATCCTTGGGTACTATCTTTAATTTCAGCAAAAAAGTCGATAGATAAGATAACCGTATCTTTTTTTCCTGATAAATCTACCACCCATAACGCTTCATCATTTCTGGCAGCTACCAACAAAAATTCTCTGCCATCAGATGTTTGGTAATAGTCCATGCCGTTAATAGGATGATTACCACTTTCAAAAACTGGTAATTTCAAAATAATCTTTTTCACACCTGCGAATTCATCTGATTGCCAAAACTCGCTGTGCATTTGTAAAGAAAAAATCCTCGCATTTTTGCTACTATCTTTTTCAACACCCAGATATAAAGTGCGAGCTTGACCAAACGTAAGAGCTTCAATGCCATCATTAGGGAAATCGCCAATTTGCATATCGACTGTGAACTGAATAGGGCGAATATGGGTTATCAACATTATATTGTTTGCTTGCAACTCAAGTCTAACAAGCAATTTTGGAAAACTGGTTGACCCTGAGTTAAGGTATTTTTGTTGACAAAACTCTGACATAGGTTCGGCGTATGAAGCATCTTCTGTGACTACATAGAGCACTCGGTCGTCGTCAGGGTCAACGGTTAACGCTTCTAGGTCAGGATTATCGGTTATATAAGCTGCAAAACAATTCGTTTTCAACTTTTCAGATAGGATCATTGGAAAATCAGGGCCGCTCAACAACGCATCATCCTTGGTGATAGTTCTAAGGCGAAGACGTTGTGAAGGGTGGGCACTACGATCGCTCAGGGTCAACAACCCGTCTCGCCATTTAACTAAGCCCGATGGCTGAGGGTTAAGCATCACTTTACCATCTTGTTCCATTATCCAATGCCCATTTGCTCTCAAGTTTTGCTCTACTTGTCCCGATTCAGGTTCTTTTTCACAACCCATTAAAATACTGCAAATCCCTAAGATAAAAGCAAAATACGCTCTCATATACTGTCTAATCTCGCTGTCATAAATTATTAATTGCTAAATTATACTAACCTACACAAAATTACGAATAAATATAAAATCTTAGCATTTGGTCAATATTTAATACTCACACGTAAAAAGCATATTTGTAGCACTCATTAATTAAAGTATGCTGGTAAAGCGAGTTTAATCAAAACACTCCATCAACAGGACAATATGATCAACAACGAATTAAAAATAGGCCTTTTTTACGGCTCTACAACTTGTTACACCGAAATGGCTGCTGAAAAAATTCAGATAAAGATAAATCAGTTAATGGGTGATACTTACGTAGAGTTATTTAACATCAAAGATGTATCGCTCAATCAAGCACAAAGCTTTAATACATTAATTTTTGGAATTTCCACTTGGGACTTCGGCGAATTACAAGAAGACTGGGAATCTACGTGGCAAAACATTGCAGGTTTAAATTTAACTGACAAAACAGTAGCCATTTTTGGTTTAGGCGATCAGCTAGGTTATGCAGAATGGTTTCAAGATGCAGTGGGCATGTTGCACGACGAATTACTGGTATTAGGTTGTGACCTTATTGGTTACTGGCCAAACAAAGGATATGAGTTTATCGCTTCAAAGGCGCTCACAGAAGATAAAGGTTTTTTTGTGGGTTTGAGTCTTGATGATGAAAATCAATATGATTTAACTGATGAACGTATTGACGATTGGTGCAATCAATTAATAGCTGAAATAAACACGTTGTAGTCATCACCTTGCAAACACCAGACTCCCGAATTCACCAACCTTACTATCGTAACGGCCCTTCTCACCGAGATGGTGCCGATGTAAGTTTTCACGATATTGTTAAAATATTTGGCTTCCGAACCGTCACGATTGGTAAATGGGTCACAGCCGAAGAACAACAAATTGCCGCCAACCTATTTTTTGATGCCTTATGCGATTTGATGGATATTTTACAAGTGCCAGAGGCAGTTATTTCTCTTAATGGTAGTCTATCCTTAGCTTTTGGTAGCGGCGGAAGAAAACATAGCAGCGCTCACTATGAGTCAAATACCAAAAAATTAGCACTGGCTAAAAATGCTGGCGGAGGTGCGCTTGCTCACGAATGGTTTCATGCATTTGATCACTATATATGTGATAAATTATTCGTCCAAGCATCCCATGAGCAATTTGCTTCTGAATGTTGGTTACAAGATAAACCACAAATATCGCACCAACTGAATGCCAAACTTAGCCAATGTTTTGAGAGCATATTTTTAGGTGCAGATAAAAGCCAGCCTAATGAGTATGTCAAGCGCAGTGCCCAAGCAGATAAGTTATTAAAAACATTTTATTATGCACGCCCACAAGAATTAGGTGCGCGAGCCTTTGAGGCATGCATTCAAGATCACTTCACCAAGAATGCATTTCTGGTTCAAGGTACTAAACAAAGTCCAGAAGCAAAAATGGGAATTTACCCTACTCAGAAACTCAGAGCGTCGATATCAAGAAACATACTGAATTATTTTTACCATTTGGGACGAGCAATAAAAAATGAGTAATTTAATGAATGTACATTACAACTTATACATACCCGATTTTTAAAACTTACATTGACGCTCCGTTGTTCAATATCGCTAACATCCTGGCTGTACCTAAAAAAATAACGTTGAAGCATGTTGATCCTTAGTTCGTAGCCTTTATCCCAATGAAATTTAGCATTGGCTCTTGAAGACTTAGTATTTAATAGTATTGACCATTACCGCAATACCTTTAACACTATTTAGCTTCTTTTAGACATATCTGAATCAAAAGAAGGATTACTTTTATTTTAAAAATATTGATGAAAATCTAACTTCACAAAACAACCACAAAACCCCATTCCAGAGCTAATCGATAACCCAACACGCAACGTTGAACAATGTGTTTAATGTTGTCTTAATCCAAAACATATTTTTGTGGGTTCTCGTTCTTCGGAAATACGGCTATAAACCTCTGTTCATCGTCATTAAGGATTTATTAAACTGATAGATTTTCACTTAATTTATAAATTAAAATTATATATGATAAAACTTTTTGAAACATATTTAACATCTTTTGACGCTTTACACGATCCTCTTGGACCTAAGTAATGTAAGTTATCATTTGAGCTAGAAGATTTTTTAGAGCAACAAATTTTAAAACCTACTGGATTATTTTTTCCATTTGGGGCAGGCTAGTGCAACTGAAATAACCTCAAATAAGAGTTATTTGTTAATAGTATGATAATTAATAGATGCTCTGAAGCTCAACTGCCTTTATAATAGGTAGTCTTGTTTTAACCCAATTGGCGATTTATACCGATGAAAAGAAAAAAGCACGGCAGTTCTGATGACGACGCTGCAATTGATATGACTCCCATGTTGGACATAGTGTTCATCATGCTTATCTTCTTTATTGTGACCACTTCTTTTGTGAAAGAAAAAGGTTTGGAAGTTAATCGTCCTAAAGATTCTAAAACACCTCCACCACCAACTAATGTAAAGTCTTTGTCAATTCGAGTGAATGAAGACGGTACCATTGTAGTTAATGGTCGTGAAGTGGATATACGCCGCGTTGAAGCGAATATTCAAAGCTTTTTAGCTGAAAACAACCAAGATTCCGCGGCAGTTCAAGCCCATCCAAAAGCCAAACACGGTGATGTAACCGAAGTTATCAACGAAGTGAAAAGAGCGGGCATTTCGAATGTGTCAGTATTAGTTGGTAAATAAAGCTTAAAATAAAGTCTATTAAAAATGCCGTTATTAAATGAATAGCGGCATTTTTTTGTGTCTGAATCGGGTTAAAAAAATTATTCTAGATCTAATGGTTCTGGCGATAAAATAACGCCTGTACTGTCCGCGTATAAGTGATCTTCTGGTAAAAATGTCACGCCACCAAAGTTAACTGCCACGTCAATTTCACCGGTCTCTTGGTCATCTGCACTAACAGGGATAGAAGCAATGGCATGAATGCCAATATTTATTTCTTCCAGCTCATCTACTTCACGCACGCTGCCATAACATACGATCCCTTCCCAGCCATTATCAAAGGCCAACTGGGCAGCGCTAGAATCGATTAGAGCTCTGCGCATAGAGCCACCGCCATCGATTAGTAGGACTTTACCTAATCCGGGTTGTTTCAGGGTTTGTAAAACCAGCCCCTTATCCTCAAAACATTTGATGGTAGTAATTTCACCGCCATAAGAGGCCCGTCCTCCAAAACTAACAAACATGGGTTCAACCACGTCAACACTGTCGGCAAAGACGTCACAAAGAATAGAAGTATTGTAATCCATGTTTGTTCCAAATATAGCTGAGTAGAGTTTAAGTATACTGTTAGTGCGCAGCAAATCCAGCGTAAACCTATTTTGAATGGGTTTACCACTGTCATTAGGCTCTGGCAAAAATATCATTTGATTTTCATAGTTCATGTATACGATTTTTATGTCAATCAAGGTGTAGACCTCATTGCTGAGATCCTTAGTGCTCATGGCATAGCATTTTTGCATTGTATGTTTTATCTTTCAGATCATAGAAAGTGTCGCTTGATAAAGTGGCTGTCTCAAGCACGTGAGGCTAATTAACCCTCATACTCAGCCTGACGGTTTGAGCCCAATCATGGGGTATTGTTTTTATACTCAGGGTTACTGGATTACACGTTATCAATTCCTATTTATATATTGCTTAAAAAAAATCAAACGTCAGCGACCCTGTCATCATACTGGTGAAATTAGTGCATATATAATATCGACAGATAAATCTAATTTATCCTCCCGATACGCCATGGCTGGATTTCTGAGGCCATCTTTAGTCACCCATTTTCCCTAATTAAGGGTTGTTGCATATGTATGGGTAAATCGTACCAGTTGCTCTAGAGTCCTATTGGGCGTTCACTATTCCAATCATATAGTTGCAGGATTATCTTTGGGTATAGACATATCGACTACCCGTTTGTTGATACTTAATATCAAACATGTGGTGAAAGCTATTTATCCGTTACAAGTTACGTGACATGACTTCATTGCTAAGGGTGTTTACCACAAGAAAAAACATATTGGTTAGCCTTCACTTTTAAGAATAAATAAACATCATCACTTTAATATATAAATTGCTGAACTATATACTCGTGCCAGATCATGCAGGTCATAGTCTTAGGCATTATTAAAAACGAGCTGTAAGTGACATTTCGAAAACATGTTTAATTGTTATATGAACCTCTATATTCTCAATATTATTAACTTATATCAGATACTTACATAGAATAATTTTTAAAGAAGTAGTGGCACTATGTCAAAAGATTTTGTGCAGCAAATTGACGCCAGATTACATTTTTGTGATGTAATTATTGATAACCT
>CAZMDX010000379.1:0-8467 GCA_964564805.1 uncultured Pseudoalteromonas sp.
CTCTCTTTTCTTTGGCTTACCATTATATGCAGTGCCGCCATCATTTGATATTTCCTGAAGGTACTTCTTTGCTAAGAATTGATTCCAATAAGCATGTGCGAGTGAATCAATATTAGATGAATCAAACTTCCATCTAACTAGGTCAAACTGCGCTTGCAACCGTTTAAGCTTATAAAGGTAGGGAGCATAGTATTTGTATAGCTTACCCTTGAATCGCAACAGCTTCGGAGCTACTGGCGTTTCCATCCCACCTTTTTGAGTATTCATGTCCTTGATTCCAATTTATTCCCGCGTAAAATTTCCTGCATTGCTTTATCAGAAGCAATAATAGTGGGGTTATCAATAGCGCCATCCCATGTTTTCACCGGAATTTTCCAGTTTCCATAATGTTCTTGCAAAAATATTTCTGGATAATCAGGTAACCACATTTCACCTGCTGTTGTTGATTGAATAGAGCAAGGTAAAAATCCTTTGGTGCTGATAACATTTGCAGCTGGTTCGTACCAATAGGTTTTATCGCCCCTTACGTAGTGTATTATGAAGTCAAACATCACCCCATTTTTATAAAGCTGTATTGAGCCAACAACCTTACCTTTAGAAAACTTAGGGATAGGTTTTTTGCTCCAAGTATCACCAAACCTGCTGTTCAAAAACTGTTTAGGCTGGTTAGGTGCAAAATATGTTTGTGCCTTCAACACAATTTTTTCAGCAGGGAAAAGTCTGTTGTCAAACCAGTGTTCGCAGTTTAGATCTCGCCAGCCGTATTTTCCCTCTGACTCAACTTGAATAAAAAAATTAACTCGCCAGTTTTTGGTAACCAAAGTTAGTCCTTTTAATACCCCGTTTTCTATGTTTTTGAAAACATTGCCAAAGCTTGATAATAAATTCACCATCAAACCAATATTTTGTTTCACATCTAATAGAAAAGCTAGGGTATCTATCTCAGGAAATAGCTGGCCATCACGATATAAATTAAGCAAAGCACCACCAATCAAACAATGTTCAACTGATGTCTCCTGCATGGCACGACTCAAATTATTGATTAAGCTGCGTCCTTCAAGCAATTCTTGCTTATGACGCACACCTAATCGATGTACCCTACATTCATAGCCCAGTTTTCTATAATCTTCTTCTAGCGCTAATGTTTTATCAATATCCGTTTCAAACACAGCAAAATCGAGATCCTTGTCCCAAGGCAAAAAATCACCATCTCTAACCATTCCTAAAAGGGAGCCACCAATCAGTACAGATTTAACACCTACCGCATCAGATACATCGAGTACTTCTCTGCATATTTTATGAACGTTGTCATAATCGGAGTAAATTTTATTGAGAACATACGACATATACTTATTCCAACGCCTTAACAATATCCAATACCCCATCCAATCCTTGCTTTATCTTTTGGATGGCTGCGGGGTCAATCTTTGATAATGACTGTTTGAGTTGGGTAGTCGATATAGTAGGTGTGCGCGGCAAATAAACAATTTTGCAAAGGGATTGTAAATGGTCAAATTTACCTTCCCAGTCACTACCGATGCCAAAAATATCAGCGTTATTGATTTGGATATCTTGTTCTTTTTGCTGCCAACTATCTTCAGGGATGACTTTGTCTACGCACTTAAGTGCGCCTACTATTCTGGCCCGTTCTTCATAAGAATATAAACATTGTTTGCCTTTGATTTGATTAAACTTGTCAGTAGAGACTGCCACGATAAGTTCATCACCCATATCAGCCAAGCGTTCGAGTAGGTTTAAATGGCCAATGTGTATCAAATCAAAGGTACCGTAAGTGATAACAGTGGTCATAAAACACTATCCTGTTGAGTTTTAGTGGTTGTACACATAGATTTAAAAAACAGTAGCACTTTTTATTTCACTCATTTTCCAGTCTTCTTTTGGTGTTTGCCAGTCTCCATAGTGCCTTTGCAGGTACAATGCAGGCTGAGAAGGAATATTTATACTGCAACCATGAAAGTCCATCGTATCAAGCGTTAGTATATGCTCGCTTGGCATACGAAACCCTCTAGAGGCTAACGTATAATCCATCACATCTTCATTAATATACTTTACAAATACGTCCATCATCGGCAGCAACGTTTCTGTATTTTTACTTTTTATTTTTAAGCCTCTCACATCGCCTGAGTTTACCGCCCCAAACTGTTTTTCGCTGAAGTGAGTTATCAATTCCCATGGTTCGTTGGTCAAGGTTTGTAATTCTGCCAGACAAGCTGTTATCACCGTTTTTACATGTTCCAGCGAATGAGAAGGAACGGCAATATCTAGATCGTCATCCCAGGGGATAAGCGCGCCATCACGGTAAATCCCTAACAGCGTCCCCGCGTCTATATAATAAGGAACTTTTGCCTTATTCAAGCGGGTGCAAATGAGTAACAATATTTGCATGCTTAATTGCCGAAATTTTTCATCATGACCAAACTGGATGGATTTCGTTACTCTGTTGGGTAATTCAATTATGTTATCTGGGTCGATGCTATATTCATTAATCAACTGTTCATGAATTTTTTCAGCAAACTCGCTAGCAATCAAAATTTTATCGAATAAAAGTTGGGAGATTTTAGCAGCGCCATACACCGGGATATTGCTTATCGTCGTTCCCTGTCTTGCTGGCGCATTATCAATAAAAGCAATAACTTCAAACGACTCAGAAACGATCTTAATGGCATTTTTCCCAGACAGGCTAGCTCCAAAAATGATTGCTACTGCTTTTGTTTTGCTACTTTCTACCATGAATAATCTCACAACTTCATTTAAGTCAAACACGACTTCCGAAATTTATATCTGTAGGGGCTCTTAATTAATTATTAAATTAAAGGATTGTGACTTTTACCTCCCTTTACGGCCCTGGTTATGAACTCTTTCTTTTGTATCGACAGACAGTGAATAACCATTAGTAGCCACCTTAGATAGGTATAACAATTCTGAACTATGCTGTACTACCAGAATCTACCTTCATTTCAGTGCCAGTGACAGCCGAAGCTTAGTCGCTAAGCATATACATCACCATCGCAGCTGTATCATTCACCGCGAAACTTATCCTTCACCTTTGCTGGTTTTAAAATCAGGCGAACTTAGAACTTTTACACCTTTAAAAGCAAAATCGGCAAGAACCTTGTAGCGCCCATTATTTACCACATCGAGTATAACTTGTTGATCAATATTCAGATAATCATGAACTAAGGCATTACGCATACCAATTATCTTGCGCCAATCCAGCTCTTTACTTGTCCATTGTCCACTTTGCTCTAATAATACAAATGCGCGGTTAGCATCTGATGCTATGCCTAAACCTTGATGCTTGACCCAATGTTTAGCAATACCAATACAAGCTTCTATCAAAACTTGAAGTAATCTTTCGCTTGCCAAAGATTCGAATTGATTTAACGAACGTTCAATACTCGCTAATTGATCGAGTTGAGAAACAAGTTGCTGGATATGCTCCTGCATACTAGAGCTATAGGCATTAAGCATTTTGTTGCCTACCATACTGATAATCTAGTTCCCACATTGACATGATCCGCTGCTCTTCTTTGTAACGTCTAACCGTGTCTTGTCCATACAGAGTTGTATCGTCTTCGACTACCACCATAGTAATTGGTAATGGCGCAATATTGATATCCAAAATTGAAATATCTACATCTAACTCTTCTTGCCACTTAATGGCTAACACTTCAGGCCTGAGTCGATTATCCAACACATTAGACAACGGTTTTTCAAACGCTACAGCTAAATCGTAATCACTCTTAGAGTGTGCAGTGTCTCTTGCCCTTGAGCCATAAAGCCACATAACGACAATCTCTGGCTCTTCAGTTGCTAAGCGTTTAAGTTGTTGTATTACTATTTTTTGTTGTGTCATTGTTTATCAACCAATTTTTGTACAGCAGCTATAGATAAAGTTTTTAATTATTAACTTTAGCCACTAAACAATTCATGCGGTACTACCCGCATCAACGGTCATTACAGTACCAGTTATAGCCGATGCTTGTTCACTAAGCAGATATATTACCATAGAAGCTGCGTCGTCAACTGTGGCTAACTTACCCAATGGACTGCGCCGCTTAATACTTTCTAACTTTTCTCCCTGCAAACTGCTGGTCATGTCGGTCTGCATATAGCCTGGTGCGACACAATTAACGGTGATGCCAGCTTTACCCACTTCACGGGCTAAAGAGTGACTGAACCCTTCCAGTGCAGCCTTGCTGGCGGCATAAACACTTAGACCGTTAAAACCTGTTTTGGCAATAATGGAAGATATATTAATGATCCGCCCTTTACGATTCAACAACATCGAACGCACCAGATACTTACTCAGTAAAATAGGCGCTTGAATATTCAAACGCATTAAATGTTCAATGGCAGAATTTGGCATCGTCGCCAGAACACCATCATGACCGGCGGCAGCGTTATTAATCAGGGCGTAAGGTCGTCCATATTGTTTGATGAGTTGCTTACACAACTCAGATATTTTATCTAAGTCAGCTAAATCAGCAGCATGAAAATTAACCAGGTCTGGATAAGATTGCTGCAGTGTTTTAAAGGGTTCAGAGAGTTGCCGAGCAATCGCAACCACCCCATAACCTTGTACTGCCGCTTGTTGGCAAATGGCTAAGCCTAGGCCTTTGCTTGCACCTGTTACTATAACGTAATCAGTCATGCTACTGCTTCCTATTTAATTTACCGCTCGGACTATGGTCAATGCTATTTACTATGCTGATTTTGGTAGGTATTTCAAAGCGTTGCAATTGATTTTTACACATTTTCAACAATTGTTGCTTGACCTCTTGCTCAACTCCAGTAGCAATTATCATCACGTCTGCTGCTACTAACTCACCCAGCAAAGCACTTTTTTTAGCGTACACTTTTGCTTGGCTAATATCAGCACATTGCAATAAAACTTGTTCTACCTTCTCTGGGTGTACTTTATTGCCACCCACGTTGATCGTACCTGTTGCTCTTCCCAAAAAGAACACTCTGTCGTCGATCACTTGGACTTTGTCTAAGGTGTCCATGTAGCCTTGTTCATCAGTTTGTTGTGCCAATAAGATACAGATTGGATAACTCGGTTTAATCAGTAAATGTTGCTTATCTGACACCTTCAAGGCGATTAAAAGTGATTGGTCTTCAAGCCATTTAGCTGGGAAACCAGCGTGCCCGTCACTCACCACAAGACCCACTCCAGCTTCTGTCGAGGCGTAAATATGTCGTAATTTTGCCTCTGGGAACAAACGTTTCAATTTATCCAACAGACTCTGGTCTGCAATCTCACCGCCTAGCGTGATATGACTCAGGGATAGTTCGCTTAATTGTCCCGTCATTAAAAGTTGTCGCCACAAACTGGGAGTGGCAGATACAGCCGTTACACCTCCATGTTTTAAAAATGCCATCTGAGCTAGAGGCTCGTAGTCAGCTACATCGACTAAGTCAGCACCACTTAGTAGCGCCTGTAACACTACTTGTAATCCCGCAAATCTAAAAGGCTGATACAGTAATGCCCAGCTCAAAGTTTGCAAATTATGACTGTATTTAGAGTTTGCTGACAAAGATAAAAAAGAGTGGGAAAACCATTTTGGCTCCCCTGTGGTGCCAGACGTCGCCATATACCAAGTCGTCTGGGTAACATATGCGGAAGTAGAATTAAGCGGCTTTACACTTAAGTCCGTGATAGCTGTATCACTGTCTAAAGGCCACTTAATTTCCACGTTCGAGGGAATTGACACATCAGGCGGGCATAAATACATAGCTGAGCACCAGCCATCGAAAGCAATCAGCGCTGTAATGAACTCGGTCAAGTTTGTATAGTGCAAAGCTATAGTATGTTGAAAAAGTTGCGGGAACTGCTCCCTGATTTCGTCTGCATTTTTTATCAGCTCAGCTACTGAACTGTGTTCACCTGCAGAAGTTATCACCCCTGTTGTAGACAGATTAACTAATTGATTGCTCAGGCTTTGCATCATGAGTTACTGATTACTAGCACATTGTTGATAAATAGCTAGAAACTCAGCAAAGGTGCTTGGGTAAGTATCAATCGCCAACTCTGTAAAAGGGTCAAATCCTAAATCTTCTTCTAGCTGTGCCACTAACATGGCATAACCTAACGAGTCTAAACCACATTCAAGCAACAGGATATTTGGCTCAATGGGTTCCACTAGCTGGCAGTCACTCAACTGAGCTACTTGCAGCATTGCCTCTCTAATTTGTTGTTCTAAGTTCACCTTCATTCCTATTGTAAGCTATTTTAAAAACTGAATATGGGCAGCTGCAAATGCAATTTTTTTAGGTAGTTTTGTGAGTATTTTGTCACGATTTTGAGCCCACTGCTTAAGTTCATAACGGTAATGTAAAATATCAAAACTGAGTCCGTTACGTTCGCCTCCTTTTTCAAGGCTAAGCTTTGCGTATTCAAACACGTTATGCATTTTGCTCGCTGCATGGTTAAACGATAATACTTGTGCCAGTAAGTGACTAAATTCACTATGGCTGGCGCTAAAATCTAAAGCCGCCAACTCCAACATAATACCACTACCAGGCCAAACGTTGTTCTCCCCCAAATAACAGCCCCACTGTGGCGTCGCTGTATTCATATCTGAAAAATTAAGCACACCTATAGGTCTTTTATCTTGTAAAAAAACATAAAATTGACGGCTGTTATCACTTTTAAGCTTTTCAAACCAAGCGCAGTGTTCTATCCATTCTACCGGCTCAGGATTGTGCATGTTTCGCATGATTCTGGGACTATTTCGCCATTGCCAAACCAGTTGCAACTGCTCTTGTTGTAGCGGCTTGAAAACATGTTCAGGTATCGCTACTTTCATTGTGTGTTAACACTTGTCATATTCTGTTTAGACATCAGATCAACTATGTTTTTAGCGCCATCAACCACAGGAACCGATAATGCTTTTTGATGCATTGTGAGCAGTAATTCAGAATGTTGCCACAAGTATAAACACTGCTTTACCCATTCATTAACACTCAAACGATCACTGTCTATTACCTGACACCAACCTTGACTTGCCGCATCTTGACTTGCACATTTTTGGTTTTCAGCCACTACTACCAATATTGATGGTGTAGCACAAGCGAGTAGCTCAAATTGACTGCCCCCCGCTGCCGATAAAGCTAATTGGGTGTTAAGCAACACTGCAGCCATATTTTGACAATCATGTAGGTGAGTGATATCTAATTCGCTGTTTTTGATTAAATGGGTAAGGTCACTCAGTCCATCATAAGCGGCACCAGTGATGACGCTGATCGGCATAGATGCATTCTCGTTACCTAAAGATTGCAATGCTCTTATAGTCAAATCTTTAGGGTCACTGCCGCCAAACATAAGAGTTAAGTTTGTACGATTTGAGACTTTTCTATTCTTTAGCTGCAGGAATTCCTGCCTTAATACCTGATAGCTCTGCCCGATTGCCAATGACGCTTTCGGAGCAGTCAGTTGGTAATTATGTAAACTCGCGTTTAGCGCGCCGTTGATAATCATATCTGCGTTAAGCGCTCCGCTGTTATTTATATCGTCGAAAACAGCTAACTTAAAGACATTACCTTGAAATGACTGGCGATAAGCCTGATCAAAATGATAACCATCAAGCACCAACCAATCAGCGCATAAATCTGTACATTGTTTAGCTAACCACTGTGGCTCTGCACTTTTATCAATATCGGTAATAGCGAGAATTTTTCCTAACCAATCTGTTCTGTTACGACAAAAATATTGTGAACGTGACGACATAAAAAAAAACACCACATGACCTGACTTAACCAGACTTTGTGCTAGCGCCATACAACGCATAACATGTCCTAAACCTATGTTTGGTTCACCTTCAACTCGAAAAACAACACGCATACCCGTCATAATGTCACCAAAGTTTCACTCGAACATCGACCAATCTAATGGTGTGCCTTTAATCAAAGCATGTTTAGCGACTTTACCTAATACATTGTCCCAGTTTTTAGGTGCCAACCCAAAAGCAGGGCGCACAATACGCAGGTTTTGTGAATTTAACAGTTTTCCCTGCTGTATATCCTCACTCACATAAATAGAACGGCGATACTGCTTAGACTTTTCTTCTGTTTGGGTACCACCATACTTAACCTGTCCTAAAGCTTGATAGGCTCTTCTAGTCTCAATCACTAATGAGGCTAATTCATCAGGCTCTAACGAAAAAGCCGCATCTACACCACCAGATTGTCTGTCTAATACAAAATGTTTTTCAATAACGGTTGCACCTAACGCAACCGCTGCAACAGACACTCCAACGCCTGCGGTATGATCAGAGAGGCCGACTTGGCAGCCAAAGGCTTCGCGTAGATGCGGAATAGTCGCAATGTTAGACTGATTAGGTTGTGCCGGATAAGTGCTGGTACATTTTAATAATATAATATCATCACAACCAGCCAGTCTAGCTGCATTCACGGCTTGTTCAATCTCAGTTAAACTGGCCAT
>CAZMDX010000380.1:0-1893 GCA_964564805.1 uncultured Pseudoalteromonas sp.
GATGGTAAGTTTCATGAAATAAAAATTCTGTTTAATTCGATGAACGTGCTTGGTTTGAGCAAAACACACTTAACACCAAGACAATAAGCGGTTTAAGCGTCGTAACGTTCGCCTTACAAAAAGCTAACTTTGATTTTGAGATTGACGAAGTCAGCTTTTATTAGTCAATAATGGTGTTTTCATACGCAAGCCCTTAGCTATTATTCATTCACTTCGTCGAAAACGGGGCCATAAATATGCAACAACAAAATAATATCAGGCTTGATTACCTTGATGCAGCTCGGGGTATTGCATTGATATTGGGAATTGTTTTTCATGCCAGCATCTCCTTTATGCCGATTTTCATTGGATGGGCTGTTATGGACATATCAACCAATGAGTTCGTTCCCATATTTATGCTGATCAGCCACTCTTTTCGAATGGAGTTGTTTTTCCTCATCGCTGGATTCTTCAGCCATATGACGTTTCATCAACAGGGTATTTATGGGTTTCTTAAATCACGGTTAATCAGAATTGGCATACCATTAGTTATCGGTTGGTTTTTACTTCGACCTTTGCTTGCATCAGGTTGGATAATGGGGGCCCAGAGTATGCGCGGTGACGTGAATATCTTGAACGGACTTTTAGAAGGCCTAAAAAGCTTAAGCGAGCTACCAAATGGGCTACTCGTTGGTACACACTTATGGTTTTTGTATTACCTGTTGTTGATATGCGTAGCTGTGCTTTTAGTTTGTCATTTAATTGGCTTGCACAAGCCATTCAGAAGCAAGGTGACTCAGCTAGCCGATAAACTCACTGTTTGGCTATGCCACTCAAGATTAGCTATCTTGGCGCTTTCTATTCCCACAGCGGGTTGTCTCTGGTTTATGGATCATTGGGGCATTGATACCCCAGATAAGTCGCTTGTGCCACATATTCCCGTTTCATTGCTGTACACAGGTTTCTTCCTCTTCGGCTGGTTATTACATCGCCAATCATCTCTGATAGATAGATTTGCGAGCTTAACCTGGGGCAAGTTCATACTCTGTATTATTTCGATAGTCGTTACGATTTTGGTATCTAGTTTCGAAATAAAACTTGGCCATCCACAATATATACTGCTTAAGAGTTGTTTCATCCTGAATTACGCAACCATGATGTGGTCTCTTGTGTCACTTACTTTAGGGCTATGCAAGCGCATATTCACTGCTCCGAACAAAGTGGTTCGTTACATTGCTGACGCATCCTATTGGCTTTACCTTATCCATTTACCATTCGTTATAGGGTTGCAGATTGCTTTCGCAGAACTCCCCATTTACTGGTTAATTAAACTTGTAGGCATATCTGCGATAACACTATTAATTTCAATGCTACTTTATGATGCCGTTATTCGCTCGACATTCATGGGTGCTGTTTTAAGTGGAAAACGGAAACCTCGATACCTATTTAAATTTAATAAAAGACTGAAAATGAAGGAAACAGAGGTGAGCTAATACAAATATTAGGAAAAGACAGGCGTTGCTAAAATGGTCAGCTAAACTGGCAGCATAGTCATCTTTTCAAAGAGATAATGAAGAGAATTGTAAATTAAAAATCGATTTATTAAAAAATATAAAAGGAGACACAATATGGTAGTTAACTTATGGATGTTTTTAAGTATTGGCGCAGCGTTGATCACGATAATGGTAATAGCAATTACTATGATCCTCAATAAAAGAAAATTAAAAGAGTTAGAAGTGGAAGCTTTGAAAGTGACCAATATCAACCTAAAAGCTGAGGTGGAAGATGCGGTAAGCCGGCACCTCAAAAGCCAAAATAACAGAATCGAAGTCTTAGAAGCGATAGTCACTGATAAAAAATATGAGCTAAATGAAAATATTGCTCATCTTCGCTGATATTTTATAGATCGGAAAT
>CAZMDX010000381.1:0-11329 GCA_964564805.1 uncultured Pseudoalteromonas sp.
CAGCTGTCACTTCTTCACCTAGATAATCTTCAGCTGTCTTTTTCATTTTTTTCAAGACTTCAGCAGAAATCTGTGGCGGCGCCATTTTCTCGCCTTTCGCCTCAACCCATGCATCACCGTTGTCAGCTTTAACAAGTTTGAAGGGCATGATGTCGATATCACGCTGTACTTCTTTATCTTCCCAACGACGACCAATCAAACGCTTGATAGCGAACAACGTGTTTTGTGGGTTGGTTACAGCTTGGCGTTTAGCCGGCTGACCCACTAATATCTCACCATCTTGAGTGTAAGCAATAATGGAAGGAGTAGTACGGTCCCCTTCTGCATTTTCTAAAACCTTTGCTACGCCACCATCTAGTACTGCCACACATGAATTAGTTGTGCCTAAATCGATTCCAATGATTCTACCCATTAGTATATCTCCAAAAATTGTTCTTAAAAGCTTGTACACTTTGTGGGGTTATTATTGTTTTTTTCAATATCTTGATTAAAAAAACCTTCACAAAACTGCAATTATTTTGCCTATCTATTACTTCAAAATGAAGAACAACTAGGCTTGAGTATCTACTGTGCTTTCCGGCGCTCTAGTTACCAACACCATGGCTGGGCGTAACAAACGGCCATTTATCTCATATCCTTTTTGCATCACGGCCATGACTGTATTAGCAGGCAGATCTGCGTTTTCTTGCATCGACATTGCTTGATGCTTCTCTGGGTTAAAAGGCTGACCTTGAGGGTCAATAACTTTCATACCAAATTTTTCAATCGTATTGAAAAAAGACTTAAGCGTCATTTCAACACCATCAACAATAGGTTTTATGGCCTCGTCTTCTGGATTAGCCACTTGTAATGCACGTTCTAAATTGTCGGCGACAGGCAACAACTCACCGGCGAATTTTTCTAAAGCAAATTTACGGGCTTTGTCAATTTCGCCTTGAGCACGTTTACGAGCGTTATCTGCATCTGCAATGGCGCGCATCACTGAGTCTTTTTGCTCAACCAACTGAGTTTCAGCTGCGATGACTGCAGCTTCTAATTCAACAATGCGTTGTTGGTCTTCAGTTAATTCAATAACATCTTGTTCTTCGTTTTGTTGCTCGGCGTCTATACCAGCATCTATATCTTCATCGTGCTGGGGGTTTTGTTCGTTTGTCATGCTCAGCTCCGTATACTCTTTATTAAGCAAATTATTAAGCAAATTTTTAACTGCCACTGATAATGGGGTTATATTTATAAGCTTCAAGGGCTGAGAATTGATGTTTTTTTTGATTCACCCACAATAATTACTGAATAATTGCTATCAAGCTATATTACATATTTGACTAATTATATTTAATTCATTGAATTTTATGATTATTTTATTATAACAACGCTTAATCTACAGGTTTTTAAGGCGCTGGTTATTTGTAACCTGTTAGTTTTTTCCGCTTTGGAGTTTTGAGCCAAAACCATGTAAAAGCTTGTAACAATGATTTATATACACAGTTTATCTTTGGAGATGCACTGCACTTTTTTTGGGGGGTACCATCACAAAACCCTAATGGCCAGCATCCTAGTTTGATATTAACGATTGCTTTTGTCACTGGGGACAAACTATCAGCGTTACTCATCATGGATTGATTCGTATGTTATATTTGATGGGTATTAGACTTATTTGCTGTAACCGATACTCGAGCATCAACATGTTTGTGCAAAAATTGGCAATAGGTGGCAAAAGGTGGCAAATAAAACAATTTTTCTATTGGGTGGTAATAACATACAAGAAGTTCGTAAACATACGACGAATGTACAATCACATCATTTACCAAAACTGATAAAATGACTGTTCAAGACGGTTTGTTTAAAGACCCATTCATAAGCCACTAATAAGTTAACGATATGACTTTTTTTTAGGCTAGGCACCTGTGTAAAAATTGGTATTTTGAACACCCTCAAAATGCCCTCAAAACAAAGATAATTAGGTCGATTTTTAAGACAAACCACCAACGCATTAAACGTATTAAAGTCCTGTTTGAAAAGAACACAATCTGACAGCTTATTTATATATATATTACATCGAACAATAATGTCTACTTTGGTTGCTATCTGCGCACTCCATGGCATACTCCACGCCGAATTGTTTGGGCTAATAAAAAAGCGCATTCTTGAGTTTCACTTTCAACCAATTTGGAGTTGTTTATGTTGTTTAACGGTAACCTAGTCACCGAATCAGCTGTCCGTCAAAAAATCCGCGATTTTTATCGAATTGACGAAGATGCTGCTGTTGAACATATTCTGCCAGATGCAGAAGTTAATATGCGTGCCCGCAGCCGTGCTTGGGACCGAGCGCGTAAAATGGTGTTGCAGATCCGAAATGATCAAGAAGGCAACGGTGTAGTTGAGGCATTGCTTAACGAATACTCCTTATCTTCAGCTGAAGGTGTAGTTTTGATGTGTCTAGCAGAAGCTTTGTTACGCGTTCCTGACAAGCGAACTCAAGACAAGTTAATTAGCGACAAGTTATCAAAAGGCCAATGGAGCTCGCATCTTGGTAATAGCGATTCATTATTTGTTAACGCTTCGTCATGGGGCCTATTGCTCACAGGCGGACTCGTCAATTATGCGAATCAAAAAAATAAATTTGGGATCCTGAAAAAAACGTTGGGTAAGGTTGGCGAACCTGTTATTCGTAAAGCAATGAACATAGCCATGAAGGTTATGGGTCAGCAGTTTGTAATGGGTGAAACCATTGAAGATGCAGTGCAGCGAGCAGAAGAAAAAGAGCGTAAAGGATATGTCTATTCTTACGACATGCTTGGTGAAGGAGCCAGAACTCAAAAAGATGCAGACGACTACTTTAGCGCTTACGCACAAGCTATAAAAGTAATAGGCGAAGCAGCAAAAGGCAGAGGCCCGAGAAAAAGTCCTGGGATATCAGTTAAATTATCAGCCATTCACCCGCGTTATGAATTTACCCATAGAGAGAGGGTAATGGCAGAGATCCCTCCCAAACTCAAACAGTTATGTTTGCTCGCCAGACAATATGATATCGGGTTGACAGTTGATGCTGAAGAATCAGAGCGTCTGGATATATCATTAGATATTATTGAACAGGTATTTAGTGACCCCGATTTAGATGGCTGGGACGGCTTTGGTATGGCTGTGCAAGCTTATCAAAAACGTGCCATGTACGTGATCGACTGGTTGCGTGAGTTAACTCAAACAGTTGGTCGCAAATTAATGGTCCGACTGGTCAAAGGTGCATATTGGGATACTGAAATAAAAAATGCCCAAAAAGATGGCCTTGAGCACTTCACTGTTTTTACTCGTAAATCATCTACAGATGTGTCCTACCATGCCTGTGCTAACCGTTTACTTGACTATCGCGACACTATTTATCCACAGTTTGCAACTCATAATGCCTACACCGCAGCCGTCATCGTAGAATTGGCTGGTGATGACAAAGATGGTTTTGAGTTTCAATGCCTTCACGGTATGGGCGACAGTTTATATGAACAAATTGTCACATTAGAAAACATCCAATGCCGTATTTATGCACCCGTTGGGGAACATGAAGAATTATTAGCCTATTTAGTTAGACGCTTGCTTGAAAATGGGGCAAATTCATCTTTTGTCAATGCCATTGTTGATGAGTCTAGGCCTGTCGAATCTTTACTCGAAGATCCAGTTGAAAAAACTCAACGCTTGAAACATAAATATAATGATCAGATCCAGAAGCCAATTAGTTTGTTCGGCGCAGAGAGAGACAACTCGAGAGGTTTGGATATTACCGACATCAATCACATTACACCGCTAAAAGCGGCTATAGATAGTTGGTTTGAAGAACATTTATTGACTGAAGAGCAAGTACCTGAAGGCTGTCATGCGGTGCGTAATCCTGCCAATGTTGATGAAATTATCGGCTTTCATCAGTTTGATACTCAACGACAGATGGCAGACAAGCTAACAACTGCGCACAATGCTTTTGCCAGCTGGTCACAAACACCTATGACTGAACGAGCGAATTTGTTACGAAGAACAGCAGATATTCTTGAGCGCCATACGGATGAGCTTATTGCTTTGTGTATTAAAGAAGCAGGGAAAGTGACATCAGACGGAGTAGACGAAGTCCGTGAAGCCGTCGATTTTTGTCGTTACTATGCTGCCAGAGCCGAAGAACTATCGAAAGACAACAGATTAGCACCACGAGGTGTGGTCCTGTGTATCAGCCCGTGGAATTTTCCTTTAGCTATATTCTTAGGGCAAGTAGCGGCTGCGATTGTGACCGGTAATACGGTTATAGCCAAACCTGCGGAACAAACCAGTTTAATTGCTCTGCGCGCTTTGCAATTAATGGAGTATGTAGGTTTACCTGTTGGTGTTGTGCAGTCTGTTATAGCTGCTGGGCCTGATGTGGGTGAAGTTCTGCTACCCGATGAACGTATTAAAGCGGTTATGTTCACTGGCTCTACTGTTACCGGTAATGTTATTGCTAACGCCTTAGCACAACGAGGTGGTGAACAAGTCCCTTTGATTGCTGAAACGGGTGGCCAAAACTGCATGATTGTTGACTCGACCGCATTGCCTGAACAGGTGGTTGATGATGTTATTGGTTCTGGTTTCCAAAGCGCTGGGCAACGCTGTTCAGCACTTCGAGTATTATTCCTACAAGAAGAAATAGCAGACAGCGTAACCGAAATGTTGATTGGAGCCCTTAACGAACTCAGTGTTGGTGACCCTGCCTTCTTGTCTACTGATATTGGCCCTGTTATTGATCAAAAAGCCTTGGCTAATTTGCAAGCCCATGCTGATGATATGCAAAATAATGGAACCTTGCTGCATGAGTGTAAAGTACCCGTTAATAACGGCACATTTTTTGCTCCTAAACTTTATCAAATCGCAGATATTTCAGTGCTGAAACGTGAAGTATTTGGACCTTGTGTTCATATTGTTCGATTCAAAGCAGATGATCTTGAGAAAACAGTGCAACAGATTAATGCCACAGGTTTTGGTTTGACTATGGGTATCCATACTCGCATTGATGCCAGAGCCATGGAGTTAGTTAAATTATCTCGTGCCGGAAACGTGTACGTAAACCGAAATATGATAGGTGCCGTAGTCGGTGTTCAGCCTTTTGGCGGTCGTGGACTTTCTGGAACCGGTCCTAAAGCAGGTGGACCCAATTACTTAACACGTTTGATGCTTGAAAAATCAACACCACGGGCAATAAGTGAATTATTGCCTAGCACAGATAAAGCTCTGGAAAGTAATAGTCAGGCGATACAACAGGCAATACAGTTTATGGAAAATGCCTGTGCAACTGAGCACGAGTGGCGCTTAACGGATTTAAATAACCGCTTATCTTCAGTCCGTCAATTACTCGCAACTATTGCCAAGGTGGATATAGTTGAAGAGCTGGCTGATGATTTAAACTCTACTTTAGCAGCGGCACGTTCGCAGTTGATCAGTATTGAAAGACGTCTGAAAAAACCTAAAGTTTTACCAGGGCCAACGGGTGAGTCCAATGTGTTATATTTGGAACCTAGAGGTGTATTGGTGTGTTTCGCTGATAAAGATGTGACATTCGAATACTGGATATTATCCATTGTTACGGCCTTAGCAACAGGTAACGTTGTCATATCAGTAGTATCTGAGTTGTTTTACGCAGAAGCGATAGAGTTTCGTGAGCAGTTTATTGCTACTGGTGCACCTGAGGGTGTATTCCAAGTCGCTAAACTGCATCACCTAGAAGCACTATTAGCCGAAGATGCCCTAGCAGGTGTGGTTATAGACAGTGAGAGTGACCGCTCTAGCGATATGGTGCAGATGCTTGCCAAACGCACCGGAGCTATATTACCGGTAATTACTGCTGAATATTATGACCATTTGATCCAGCGTCTATTAACAGAAAAAACAGTTAGCATAGACACGACTGCATCTGGCGGTAATACGTCACTTATGACCCTAGTAGAAGAAGAAGAAGACGAGTAATACCTTAGCGATAAGTATTGCGCCAATAACTCTTCTTTAACACCATAAAAAAAACCAGCTCTTTAGCTGGTTTTTTTGATACCTGTATTCATTAATGTCTAAATTTGTTATCAATACTAACCTATCTATTTTGCATTTAAGTCAGAATTAACATTGGCATAACATAACCTTATAGGAGACATAAATTATAAGGGCGGATATGCCACAAACGTACAACAAAAAAATCAGGATGGGTGTATGTTTGTATCAACATCTAACACTTCTCTTACTTTATTTTTCAGTGCCTGCATCGAAAATGGTTTCTGCAAAAAATTCGCACTCCCATCAATATTGGCTTCTTTGCCCAATACGTCCTGTGGGTAGCCGGACATAAACAATACTTTCAAATTAGGACAAATAGTTTGTAATTTAACAGCGAGATCCATGCCATTGATTTCGGGCATGATGACATCGGTCATCAATAAATCAATATCACATAAATTTTCACGGAACAGCTCTTCAGCAAGCTTGCCACCACTAGCCGCTAATACTGTGTAGCCACTATTTTCTAACATAGCAGTTTCGATTTCGAGTAACATCTGTTCATCTTCAACCAATAGTATTTTTTCTGTGGCCTGATAAAAACGCGTTTCAGTTATCTCCTGTTTGGTATCCTCTGCAGCTTTGACTCTGTTAAAGTAGATATTAAACGTAGTTCCATGTCTAGGTTCACTAAAAACGTTGATATACCCAGCGTTCATCTTTACCGCACCTAACGTAAAGGATAAGCCTAAGCCAGTGCCTGACCCAGGAGCTTTGGTTGTATAGAACGGCTCAAAAATATGCGTTTTTGTTGCGTCATTCATGCCACAACCATCGTCGCGTACGGAAAGGATGACATAATCCCCTGGTGGAATTTCGTAAGCCTCAGTGTTGTTATAATTCTCATCTAAGCTGCGGTTTTTTACACTAATTGAAATACGCCCCGTGCCAGTAATCGCATCTCGAGCATTAATGCACAGGTTAGCCAGAACCTGATCGATTTGAGTTGGGTCAACTTTGACTGGCCATAAATCCACTGCGGGCTCCCAAGACACTTTAATACTGGCGCCAATTAACCGTTTCAGCATATCCATCATGGCTGACACTGATTTATTTAGATTCAGCACTTTAGGTTCAATAGTTTGTTTTCGGGCAAAAGTTAATAGTTGCCGTGTAAGTTTGGCAGAATGCTCAGCAGCTTCTGTAATCGCCTCTATATTCTTTATCAGAGGATTATTAGGCTCCAGTTTATTTATGACTAATTCAGCCTGACCAAGTATGACGCCCAACATGTTATTGAAATCGTGAGAAATACCACCGGCTAAATTACCAATTGCTTCTATTTTTTGGGACTGATGCAATTGTTCAGTCAGACTAAGTTGTGTGGCTTCCTCAGTTTTCTGGTTGGTAATATCTTCAGTGATAGAAATAATATAATCAGGTTCGTTATTGATATCTCTCACCAAACTGATTGTTACTTTGACCCAAACAATATCACCCGACCCTTTATAATAGCGCTTTTTACTTGTGTGGCTGCCGATCTCGTTGTTAATTATCTGATTAATAGCGGTTTGAAACATCGGTAAGTCATCTGGATGTGTTAACTCTTGACAACATTTGGATAAAAGTGATTGTTGTGGATAACCCAAAATAGCGCATAGCTTTTGGTTAACCTCTAACCAAGCACCATCCAGACCTAAACGAGCAACTCCCATGGCTGCCTGCTCAAAAATGCTTCTAAATTTGTTTTCACTTTCTAATAACTCTGCTTCTACTTTTTTGTTACCTGAAATATCCGTTACCGTTATCCAAAACTCGCTAGCCTTCATGGCCACCACTTGCAACAGCCCCCAGAAAATGGTGCCATCAGCTCCCAATAAACGCATCTCAAAATGCTGTGGAGCATCTAGTTCAAGGCATGTTTTAAGATTTCTGTAGAAAACTATCTGGTCTTCTTTTAACAATATTTTACTGATAGGCGCCTTGATCAGTTTATTTCGACTCACACCCATCATTGAGGCTGCGAACAAGTTACACTCTTTTATTAACCGCTGATCATCAAGAGTTAAATAACCAATCGGTGCCAAATCATATAAATCAAAGTAGCGAGCCTGCGAAACATCAAATTGCTGCTGCGCGTTGCGGAGTTCTTCGTTTTGCATTTCTAACTGGATCTGATACACCAATAACTCGTGCATCAGTTGTTTTGCTTCAAAAGGGGAACTTGTTACTAGGTCTTCCTCTAAGCTGGCGCTAAGCAAACTTTCGGCACGTTCACGTAATTCCTTATCAGTTTGAGTTAAGTTTCTGTTCATACCTTAGATTTCCGTACTTGTTTTGTCTTAATTTGTATTGATTTGTTGTGTCGTTTCGTTATTGCGATGGCGTACATCTCTTTAGCCTGATTGATCAGCCCCGTAGCCGTTAGCCAAACGTAAATAACCGATCCATTTTTAGTCAGACGTTTTGTATGAAACGTCCCAAAAATCTCTTTTTGACTCAACTGCTTGATACGGCTTACCTCGATAGTTTGTAAATATTCAGGAACCAATTCAGTAATGTTCAGTATTAATGCCTCTGATTCACTCCAACCATACAGTTTTTGTGCCGCAGTATTCCATGCCATGATATTTCCATCCAAGTCTTGTAATATAATGGTATCATTCGCATCACACACTACTGTTGATAAGCTTAATTCAACGTTGGCCTTTTTGAGTGATAACTCGGCCTGTTTGTACTCAGTGATATTAATAAAGTTGATTACTGCACCCTCAATCCGATTGTCAGTGGTGCGGTAAGGCGACATTCGCAGCATATAATAATTGCCATCTATTGTTTGTACTTCGAACTCTTGAGGTATGAGGCTGCGTAACATTGACTGGAGGTCCTGTTCCAGTTGATTATAAACACTCAAAGTTGAAGTGAAATGCATCAAGGGACAGCCAATGTCCGCATCAATCAAGCTGATGATGTTAGTCAGACCGGGCGTAAAATCTAGGATATTTAACTTTATATCCACAAATATTGTAGCAATACCGGTTCCAACGACTAGATTATTCATGTCATTATTGAGAGCAGTTGACTCGAGTGCTTTGCTTTGCAGCTCGGCATTAGTAGTCGCCAGCTCTTCATCCACCGACTGTAGCTCTTCTTTTGAGGTCTCTAGCTCTTCGTTGATTGCCTGTAATTCATCGTTTGTGGACTCAAGCTCTTCGTTAACTGCTAACTGTTTTTTACTAGCACTTTGAATAAAACTATCTTTATCGCGTAGCGCCTGATCAAGTATCACTATTCGGGGATCAACTTTTTGCTCTCTCGTAATCTCAATAGATTCGATTGTTGCTTTAGGCTGGGTCGGTGCCGCTTCCAATACCACCATGAATAGCAAGCTTGGATCGGTACTTACCGTTACCGGACTAACACTCAAATTAACCGTACTAAAATGACCGTTAATATCGGCAAGTATATCTAAACAGCGCACAGTATTATTGTCAGTTGCCACTTTATGTAGTGCAACTATCAGTTGTGACTGCAAACCGTCACGAGCCATTTTCATAATATTGTAAGAGTCGAGGTCTCCCGTAACAGGCTCAAGATACATCCCGGCACTACCATGTAGGTAGAGAATATCGCCATTGTGATTGACTAAAATACCAGTTTGAATTGGCTGATCTAATAATGCCTTCTCAGCTAATTGCTGCAATGGGACATCGTGTGGCAACATTGCATTGCTTCGCTTTTGCAATCCTTTAGTTAAAGGAAAAAGTAGCGTTGAAGTGTCTTTACTTACTCCGTAATTACCAATTTTACGTTGATACAATTTTCGCCGACTACTTTTTATAGTAAACGAGCTCCCCATTTGGCCGAGAGTTTCCGAGGTACCCAAAAATAGAAAACCACCTGGGTTTAACGCATAGTGAAACAATGACACTATTTTTTTTTGTAACACAGACCCCATATATATCAATAAATTTCTAGAGCTGATCAAGTCGAGTTCGAAAAAAGGAGGATATCTAGTGACATTATCTTCTGAAAAAATTAATAATTTCCGTATTTTTTCATGAATTTGATAGGTATTAGTTTTCTCATTAAAACTAAAATGACGGGCTAAACGATTCGGTGTTATATCCCCCGCAATACTTTGAGGAAACATACCCCGACGAGCCTGATAGACTGCTGATTTATCAATATCACTTCCGGTGGGCTTATTGGCCAACAATTCTGAGGTGACCACTTTTTCAAGTTCGGCAAATGCCTCTGGGTCTCGGAAAAAGTTAGTCACACCAATCAACAAGTCGTGGAGCAGTAAATCAATTTCTTTTGGCGTCTGCTGCATATATTTGACATAGCCTTCAACCTTCGTGATTTGGTGTACTGCCATACGCCTCTCGATACGACAGTAAATCGTACTTTGTTTATACTCAGAAAACCATGCCCAGTTTGGGAACGCAACATAACAAATAAATTTTTCAAAATGTTATCGGCTTGTGAATAAGGATTGGTGGCCGGTATTCTTGGTCGATCAAATACATATTTAGCCAAATCGAGGAGTTTCGCTGGCACGTTTTCTGGCGCCAGCACATGATCGACTAAGCGTGTGTTGATAGCGCTGTGCACCATGCCATTAAATTCGCAAGATACTGGGCTCTGCACCTTGGCCATATCACCTTCGTCCTTAATATATTTCAGACCTAGAGTACCGTCATTGCTGGTACCAGAAAAAATGACACATATCGACCATTCATGAGGATCGTGCGCTAAAGAGTCAAACAAAAACTCAATCGAAAAACGCTGACTTCTTGGTGTCGAAGGTTCCAGTAATTGTAACGAGCAATTCATAAAAGCCATGTTTTTTAGTGGGATAACATAAACACAGTTTGGTTTCACCATAAGACCGTCTTCTACTTCGAATGCTGACATACGCGTCATGCGTTGCAGCAGTTCGGTCAAGATACTGCTGTAATCTGGTGCCAGATGCGGCACTGTCACAAACGCCATGTTCATTTTTTTATCATTAGGCATGGCAGAAAAGATAGGTTCGAAGGCGGCTAGGCCTCCTACAGAAGCACCTACGCCAATATTGGGGAAATTGACTTTTTCTGGTATTATCGAGTTAATATGCTCGACTTTTTTAGTTTTTTTTAACGCAGTGTCAGACTGCTGATTTTTTTTAGTTATCATGCTAATTACCCTGTGATATTTAAAAATACAACGTACTAACAATCCCTTATGATATTGGTCTAATTTCGTATATCGACATGCTATGAATAAAACGATTTAGGCGATACTGACAACAATTAAAAAATACATTTTTATCACTATATCACCGTTTAATAGG
>CAZMDX010000382.1:0-3428 GCA_964564805.1 uncultured Pseudoalteromonas sp.
TGTTTAAGGTTAATGTTGAATTAATAATGGCGATAAATAAATATCGCTAACGAGTTATTTATTTGGTAGGCAATGCGCGCGAGAGCTTAGTGTTTTGAATGCTTTTAAAAATTCAATTAATTCTAAAATATTTTGTTATCTAAAATAGCTAAATATTTAGCCCGTAGTTTAGTTAGCATACTGTCGTTTTTTATTATTAGGACACATTTAACCTTCAATTGTATCTATAGGTAATCATTAGAAGAACGAACTCTAAAACGACTTATTGGCTAACTTAGGGCGTTAAAGCTAACGTCCTGATTTATTCAATCTTCATCTGTGTTGTTATCAAAATAATTATGTTTCTCATTCGATTTGAAATGAGTTAGGATTTCTGTGGCACAGGCCAAGGTGTTTGCTAATTTTTGTATCGTGTCAGGATTGATGTGTTTACTATCCAATTGCATCAATGTGACATACCCTTCAAGTATCATTAATTTATTTGATAAATCATGGGTCATGGTTTGGACTAAATGTTTCTCAATCATTAAATATGATCTCCACATTACTTTAGTTTATGGCTAAATTTTTTTGTTTTGGTTACATTGGGCCTCAAACAAGCCCAACATCCTAATAAAGCGTATGGCCCATCTCATTACTTAGATATTAAATTTTTGACTTTTGTTGACAGAAACTCAACTATGATAAAAATATCTTGTAACGTTAAAAAAGTGATCACACACTCTATATTTAATCACTTATTTACAATTAAATGTACAAAATATATGTATTAACCATACGTTAATACTAGTGAGTTAACACTATTGCTAATTATTCCAATTACATCCAAACATATAGTGATACGTCTCAATATAGTTAATTAAATACCTAGACTGATAAAACAGCTAATAGTTTGCGCTACAATTTTGGCGGCGATGTCGACAAAATACTAAAAATATTGAGAACTATTGAGAATACTCAATTTGTTAATGCTCACAAATACCAATAAAAAAGTCTTTTATTTTTTGATCTAAACGCAAATATATTGCCAAAAAGTGTCATGATAACTGGATTTTTTTACCCTCCGTTGGCAAGGATTAATTATCTGAAACCCTGTTTAAATATGATATTAGTTTCAAAACACTATTCTATTTCGAAGCCTGTCTCATCTAGATTTATACAATATTATTTCTTATCGTCACATATGTTGAAAAAAGTGGTCATAAATATATTGATCTTATTACCCATTCGTCGATGTTCAGGCACAAGCTATAATATAGTTTTGTATACAATCACCAGTTGAGAACACAATATGCGGGTAGGCTGTTTCCAGTGAGTCCTTTATCCGCTGACAAAGTTCAGTGCCACCCGCTCCTGAAAAATGAAGAGCTACATTAAGAATAGAGAATTGTGTGTTTTAATGAATTATTCAGCTTTAACCCGTAATTTGCCAGCATGGCTTTAAAAGGGGTTAATAGTATAATTTCTAGGCTTACCAGTAATTCAGGTTCGTCTTAAACTACCACTGTTATATTTATTCTAAGCTCATAATTTATTATCTCGGTTGTCACCAGCGTGTCTAAATAGCAAAATGATAGCTATGGTTCTACTTTAGAAGATTCTGTACTACCGTAAATAGGTACTTTTACTACTTTTAATTGGTTATTAAGAAAAAATCTAGCCTACTAGATAACAAGGTGTCGTTACGACATATCAAACAATAAACTAAAAGAAGAACCTTTTCCCACTTCTGTATTAACTAAACAATAACCCGCACTTCTTTTCAAGAAACCGTAAACCATGCTTAAACCCAGACCTTTAGCAGCATTAGTTTTTCGCGTAGTGAAAAAAGGGGTGAAAATCAGAGGTAAATTGGTTGGAGTAATACCGGATCCAGTATCCGTTATGGTTATTTTCACATATTCTTGAGGTAAAATGAGTTGTTCAAAAGCGTCTTTTTGTTGTGGTATAAATACTTTGTTTACTTCGATAAATATCGTTGATTTCTCTGATGAATTTTCGTGCATTGCCTGTGAAGCATTGAGTACTAAACAACTAATACATTCTTTTAGCATGGCCCGATCGACATAAACGTTGCAGGGTTGATCACACAGCTCTAATTTTAAAATAGGATATGAACCAATATTTTCCTGAAGCTCATTAACCATAGACAATAAACAGTCAATCATATTTAACTCTTCGATGTTTAATATACTTTTTTGAGCAAATATCATCAAAGATCGTGTTAGGTGTGTGCCTTTGTCTACCGCTCTTGATATCGAATGTAACAATGGGTAGAAAGGTGAAGAAGCCTCAATAATTTCAAGCAACAAATCATTGTTGCACATTATGATCGCTAAAATGTTATTAAAATCATGAGCTGTTTGGCCTGCAATTTTCTCTAAGGCTTGCATCATATTTTGCTGGTTCAACTGCTTGTTGCAATCGATCAATTGCCTTGAAATTGGTAATTTAGCTTGCCAGATCCAAAGTTTAGTTTCTTGTTGAACGGGATAAATTTCAAATTGTATTTGTGTAAAATCACTTTTATTATTTTTAATTGCGATTTGTTCTCGAACAGTTGAACATGCCTTAAAAGCAGAATTTAAACTAAGAAGTTGGAGTTCTGATGTATTAATCCATTCTGAGCAGAGTTTATCGATTAAATCTTTTTGGCTTAAACCAGTAATATTCTCAAAAGATGAATTCACCCCGAGGATACGTGCCTTTGTAAAGTCAGTTTCGCCATCAGTTATCATGATGATATCGCTACTTTTTAGCATAAATGTATTAAATAAAAAATGTTCTAGCTGTTTATCAAGATTAACTGAATTCTGATGCATTTAACCGCCATGATTTTTTAACAGAAACTGTGGACCCAGTCCTATACAAGTAATAATCAATCTAAAGACATATCTGCTAACAAAACTAATTGTGCTAATAGCGCTACTGATTTTATTTCAAGTTTATTAAATATACTGGCTCTATGTGCTTCTGCGGTTCGCTTACTGATAAAAAGTTTGTCTGCCACGTCTAAAGCAGTACTTCCATTAGCAATAAGTTTTGCTATTTCAAGCTCTCTAGCTGACAGCTTTTCAAGCAGTGCATAAGCTTCATGACATTGTTCATGATGCTTGTCTATTTCTTTAAAAGTGACCATGGCATTTTGAACTTTTTCAAGTAAGACATGATTGGGTGCAGGTTTTTGTAATAACGTATATGCCCCGTCGGTCATCGCCATTACTGCAGTTTGGACGTCTGCTTTTCCAGTATAAATAACAATAGGTATTCTAATATTCCTATCTTTAAGTAATTCTTGGAACTCCAAACCACCCATTTCTGGCATATGTAGATCTAGAACAATACAACTGTCTCTGTCACTTAGTTTGTGATCTAAAGCAGCAGAAGCAGTAGCAAATGATTTCACTGTGTAACCTGCAAATCTGAAT
>CAZMDX010000383.1:0-1989 GCA_964564805.1 uncultured Pseudoalteromonas sp.
CTGGACCATTATGGATACAAATGAATAGTATTTATTTGAAGGCTAACGTCATTAAACGAAGTATCTTTATACGCATTAATTTTGAAATAAAATAAAATAAAACAAAAAATAGTGTGCACTGATAGCGTGGCTTTTATAAAACAGTAATATAAAGAGAGGGTTAATTGAAATTAGGCTCTTTGATTTGCTATTTCCTTAATAAAAAAAAGAGCGCTCATGGACGCCCTTCTTTCTATTATTTTACCCTTTAGAAGGGGCCATAATTATTTAGTAGCCGTGACTTTAACTGTTGGCTTAGGCGTTAGCTTTGCAACGGCATCAGTCAATAAATCTATTTTAGCGTTCAAGGCTTTGATTTTGTGGTTGGCATCAGTTTTGTTTAAACCTAGTTTAGAGCGAAGTGTTTCGACACGTTTTTGTAGGTCAGCTTTAGTCGAAATTTTAGTCTGTACGTCAGCTAGCTTACTTTTACCTTCAGTCTCTAGTTTTTCGCCTCTAGCGATTAGGCCAGTAAACATTGTGTTTGATTCAGTTGTTAGAGATTCAAAACGGTTTTTAGTATTTTCAAAACTTTTACCGTAAGCGCCAACGCCAGCTAAGAAAACCTTACGGGTAATGATTTCAACTTGTGAGGCTTTGTCTTTTATCATTTCGATGTTGTTCATAATATCTTCTCCGTAGATTGTTAAAAAGGTGTGTTGCTTCTAAGACCACGACGTTACGCAATTAAATTAGAAATCGCATACTAATCAACCCATTTTTTAGAAGTGTGACTGAAATGTGATTGAAGCGTGTCTAAACGTGTTAATCATTAACTTCAAGAACTACATACCTCCCACCTGATTTAACATTACACAAATGTGAGCAAAAAGTGTGATGTTGAACGAGATATTATTTATTTAATCAAGGTTTTTATAATGCATAAGCCGTTTTGTAAGATAGAGAAGTTCCATCTGACGATGCTAATTTGTGTTAATAACATAAAAGTATTACTCACTATTTATTTTTGATGGGATCACTAAAGTACCTAAGGTGATGATTGTAGGTTTTAGCATCTAGTAACAATTTCCCTATGTAATTGATGTCTTTCGCCATGATATTGCCGCAAAAAAAAGGTAGATTATGCGCAATTAAATTTTCACGGACAAATCATGTCGTTTATTATCAACAAATTAAGGCAGCAACCAGCATGGATTGCTTTGATCGTATTTATTGCCCTTTGTTCTTGGGTTGCCTCGGGTATGTTGAAAACACAGAACGAAGATGAATTAGCCAAACACAAAAACCTCAAAATACCTTTAGTAAAAGTAACAGTAGAAAATGTTTCTGCCGATAAGGTAACCCGTGAAATAAACTTATATGGTAGGACTGAACCAGACCGAATAGCCACGTTACGCTCTGAAGTAAAAGGTTTAGTTAAAGAAGTGCACGTGCAAGAAGGCGAGCGAGTCAGTAAAGGTCAAAAAATTATAAGCCTTGAAAAAAGTAATTCCGTCAGCCGTTTACAGTCTGCAAAGGCGACGTTAAAACAACGTCAAGTGGAGCTTAAAGGCGCACAATCTTTGAAAGACCAAGGTTATCAATCAAAAACTGCCTTGGCGCAGGCTACCGCTAATTTAGAAATGGCTAAAGCGGATACTGTCTCATTCGAATTAGCCATTTTTAAGTCACAAATTATTGCCCCTTTTGATGGCATTATTAACGAACGATTTGTTGAAGTAGGTGATTTTCTTAAAGAAGGTGACAATATTGCCGTTTTAGTCGATTTAGATCCTTTGGTGATCATCGCGAATGTCACAGAGGCCAATATACAAGGACTGAAAACACAACAACAAGCAACCGGGCGTATGCTGTCTGGTGATGTGTTACAAGGTGAGATCCGTTACATTTCAAGTATTTCAGAGCTTGGCACTAATACCTTTAAAATTGAGGTGGCGGTACCTAATCCCAACTTCACTCAAATGGCGGGCATGAGTACTGAATTAGCTT
>CAZMDX010000384.1:0-12201 GCA_964564805.1 uncultured Pseudoalteromonas sp.
ATATAGGAAGTATAATACGTTTGTCTACCCTGCTTAAGTTAGTCGCTTTTTCTAAAGAACAGCCGGCAAGATTACTTACTGTTTACCTTGTAGAGCAAGGTATTCAGGCAGAGTATCAATACTCAGCTAATGATTATGCACACACCGTAATGTTGCAGGAGTCATCTGATCAAATTGAAGCCAAAAAGCTTGCAGAAGAATTTGTGCTCAACCCAAACAATACAAAATATCAAACATCTGCCTGGCAATCTGGTGAGACGGTAAAGTTAATTCCTGATAAGACTTTCTCTTTAGATAAAAGCATTGCTGATTTAAAACAATCGCCTTTTACCTCAAGCATATTAGTGATTTGTCTGATGATTTATTTATTAGCGATGATAGGTGTTTCATCCCCCTACTCGTGGTTGAAAATTCAGCCTTTGGCGATGCTTCAAGATACTGGCCAGTGGTGGCGAATATTGGGGCCGGCACTGATCCATTTTTCAGTCTTGCATATTGCATTTAATCTGTTGTGGTGGTGGACGTTAGGCAAACAAATCGAAAAAACTTTTGGCCTTAGTAGTTTGCTCGTATTGTTTGTGTTTTCTGCTGCTGCATCTAATGTTGCTCAGTTGGTAGTAAGTGGGCCTAACTTTGGTGGCCTTTCAGGTGTTGTCTATGCCTTAGTGGGTTGTGTATGGTGGTTGGGATGGTTAAAACCGGTTTGGGGACTATCGTTACCTAAACCAATAGTAGGTTTTTTATTGGTTTGGTTAGTTGTAGGTTATCTGGATGTGTTACCTGTCAGTATGGCAAACACAGCCCATACAGTGGGTTTAATCTGTGGTTGCCTTTTTGCTTGGTTTTTAGTGACTAGAGCAAAGAATGCTGATTAGCAGTAATAATTTCTTAACTTTGGTGGTAAAGGTATTTAGTAAAAATAACATCTTTAACTATTTCAGAGTCTGTTTCTCTAAGCATGAGTTCTCGTAATTTTTTTAAGCAATCCCGTCTGATGTCTTCGCGACCAGTCAGTGACCTAACTTTTTCTTCTCTTTGGCTGCCGAATACCTCAATTATTGCTGCTCTCATCAAAGGGGAGTGATGTTCAGCGGCATCAAGAAACTCAGCATCTTCTAACATTAATTCAATTGTCACTCTAATAAAGCCTAAATTTCTAGCGCTAGAGCCTAAGTAATTAGTCACTATATCTGGCTCAAGACTAAAATAAGCATAGTTTTTTCTGACCACATCTTGCGAGTAAACTAAACCTTGATAACTTAAAAGAACCAGCATTATAGCGAGGTGACATATGTGCTTTTTTATCATTACTTTTTTTTTCAATTAATTCTTAGCATGACTAAGTTTACCAACTTTTTTAGTCAAAACGGTATTTAACTTTAGTCTAAGTCTCGCACTTGTTATTATTGGTTTTCGCTAATCAATAATGTTGTAAAATTGAAGACATCATATATTTTTCCGGTTGGTATCCCATCGTTATGGGCTGAACCAGACAAGTTTGTTATCCCTAGCTCTTATTTAAAGAACTGGTTGTTAGATACAGGTTCGTTAACTGAAAGGCTGCAAACTCAATGTACGTCATTTCATTTGACTCTTATAGGTCAGCAGCAAGCAGAAATGAGTCCTGAAGAATTTCAGCGAGTTTGCACTTTTCAACAGCAGTTAAATCCTAGAGAGTGGCAGGTGAGAGAAGTCATATTGTGGGGTGATAATCAACCTTGGGTTTTTGCACGTTCAATCATCCCGCAAAAATTATGTGAAAATGACTTTATTAACCTCAATAATAAACCTTTGGGTCAACTGATTTTTAATGATAAACGATTCGAACGTATGCCATTTGAAGTCACTAACATGTGTCCTAGCAGTGCTTTTCAAGCACAATTACACCTGTCTACTGAGATGGACTTGTGGGGACGCCGTTCTGTATTTAATTTTGAAAACCTTAAAATGTCGGTTAGTGAAGTATTTCTTCCAAATTCGCCAGCTTATCAAGAGATGAAATAAACTAATATGAACAATTTAAGTAAATTATCATCTACAAAGTTACATGCCTATTGGCGCCTGATACGGGCCGACAAGCCTATTGGTATTTATTTATTACTATGGCCTTGCGTAAGTGCATTATGGATAGCCTCATCAGGGATCCCAGACCTACACATCTTAGGGGTGTTTGTATTGGGAGTGGTTGTGATGCGATCGGCTGGTTGTGTGATTAATGACTATGCAGATCGTAACGTAGACGGTCTTGTCGAGCGCTCTTCAACCCGACCTTTAGTGACTGGGGAGGTATCCGAGAAAGAAGCTTTGAGTCTATTTTTTATACTTTTATTTTTCGCACTAATACTGGTTTTGACATTAACTTGGCAAACAGTTTTTATGTCAGTTGGCGGTGTAATATTAGCCACCATTTATCCCTTTATGAAGCGTTATACTCAGTTGCCTCAGGTCGTACTTGGCGCTGCTTTTAGTTGGTCTATACCGATGGCATTTGTGGCAACAGGGCAACCTCTCAGTTGGATAGTTTGGACATTGTACTTTGCTAACTTAACATGGACTGTGGCCTATGATACACAATATGCCATGGTCGACAAAAACGATGATATAAAAGTGGGTGTCAAATCAACCGCTATTTTATTTGGCCGATACGATAAGTTGAGTATTTTGTTGCTACAAATAGTCAGCTTGTTATTACTTACTACAACCGCGCTTTGGCTAAAATTAAGCTGGCCTTTTTATTTAGCATTATTTATTAGTATGGGCTTATTTTTGTACCAACACTGGCTGATTAAAGACCGGGACCGAAGTCTATGCTTCAAGGCTTTCTTACATAATCATTATGTGGGACTAGTATTTGCGTTAGGGATTATTGGGCATTACATCATTTACCCAACATAGGTCTAAGTAGTTTGGGAATACATAAGCCACTTTTATTACATGAGTGGCTTATAAGATTAATTAATAATGAGTTTACGCATCTGGCTTCTCTAATGCGGCGAGTCGCTCTTCGAGTGCCTCTAGCTTTTCTCTGGTGCGCATTAGTACTTGGCTTTGAATGTCAAACTCTTCTCGACTAACAAAATCTAAGCGACTTAATTGTGATTGTAATACTTGTTTAACTTTTGCCTCTGCGCCTTCTGCCATAGTTTTCATACCTGGAGGCACGGCATCAGAGATTTGTTTAGCGATTTCTTCTAGTTTTTTAGGATTTAGCATTGGAGTCTGTCTACCTTTCGAGTTCAAATTAGTTTTTAAAACGAAATCTGGGTTCAAGTTTAAAAAGTTATACCTTGTTAATCTACTTGGACTCACCAGTATATTCTCTTACAATCATCTCCCCATCATCATTGGCTGTTTAATCTAGCATGAAACTTAACCCTGGTCAGAACGAAGCTGTAAATTTTATTTCTGGTCCATGCTTAGTTTTAGCAGGTGCAGGTAGTGGTAAAACTCGCGTGATCACCAATAAAATCGCTTATTTGGTCACAGAATGTGAGTTACCTGCTCGTTATATAGCAGCGGTTACATTCACGAACAAAGCCGCTCGGGAAATGAAAGAGCGAGTGGCGCAAACTCTGGGCAAGAAGGAAGCGCGTGGTTTAAAGATATCCACTTTCCACACTTTTGGCTTAAATATTATTAAGTCTGAAGTTAAGACTTTGGGCTTGAAACCTGGCTTTTCTTTATTTGATGACAAAGACAGTATGTCGCTGCTCAGAGATTTAACCGAGGTAGAATTTGATGGCGACAAAGAGCTTCTGTCTGGGCTACAAAGTTGTATCTCGAATTGGAAAAACGACCTTATTTTGCCAGAAGACTTAAAAAACCGAACTTTATCTCCCAGTGACGTCGAGCATGCAGAATTTTATCAGCGCTACTACAATCATCTGCGGGCATATAATGCTCTAGACTTTGACGATCTGATTTTGTTACCTACCGTGCTGTTAAAAAATAACGAGACTGTTAGGAAAAAGTGGCAGAACAAGATACGCTATTTGCTGGTGGACGAATACCAAGATACAAATACCAGCCAATATGAACTTGTAAAGCTCCTAGTCGGTGAAAGAGCAAGATTTACTGTAGTTGGTGACGACGACCAATCCATATACTCATGGCGTGGCGCAAGGCCTCAGAATTTAGTTTTGTTACAAAAAGATTTCCCGAAACTAAGAGTTATTAAACTTGAGCAAAACTATCGTTCAACTGAACGAATTTTGCATTGCGCCAACATTCTGATCCAGAACAACCCTCATATTTTTGAAAAAAAATTATTTTCTGAGCTGGGTTATGGTGAGCCTCTACAAGTTATTACCGCCAAAAATGAGGATCACGAAGCAGAAAGGGTGGTAGCCGAGTTGATGGCGCACAAGTTTATGCAAGCCACAAAATTTAAAGATTATGCGATTTTGTATCGAGGTAACTTTCAATCCCGGGTATTCGAAAAAGTGCTGATGAGTAATCGAATTCCTTATAAGATTAGTGGCGGCATGTCTTTTTTTGGACGTACTGAAGTAAAAGATATCATGGCTTATTTGCGCTTATTGGTGAACCAAGACGACGACAATGCATTGTTGCGGGTAATCAATACTCCGACCCGAGGAATCGGGAGAGTAAGTTTAGAAAAGCTTGGTAATTTAGCTAATCTCAATCGTAGTTCTATGTTCGAAGCTGCTTTTGATCCCAATTTACAGGACGTTTTAACAGGTAAAGCATTAGTATCAGTTGAGCAATTTAGTCGCTGGATAGTAGAGCTTTCAGACAAAGCCGTCAGAGGCGATGGCATTGCGACAATTCGCGAAATGATTAAAACCATGGGATATGAAGAATGGTTATACGAGTCTAGTACCAGCCCCAAGGCTGCTGAAATGGGTATGGCAAATATCAGTACCCTGTTTGGTTGGATTAGTAACATGCTTGAAGGCAGTGAGCTAGACCCTCCAATGACATTACAAGAGGTGGTTAATCGCCTTATTCTGCGCGATATGATGGAGCGTGGCGAAGATAGCGAAGAGACAGATCAAGTACAGCTGATGACCTTACATGCGTCAAAAGGATTAGAATTTCCTTATGTATTTATAGTGGGTATGGAAGAAGGACTATTACCCCACCAAAGCAGCATTGACGAAGACAATATCGACGAAGAAAGACGTTTAGCTTATGTGGGTATCACCCGTGCGCAAAAAGTATTGTTTATGACGTTAGTTAAAGAAAGACGCCAATACGGTGAGGTGAGTAATCCCGAGCCCAGTCGATTTTTGCATGAATTACCGCAAGATGATTTAGTTTGGGAGCACAAAAAGCCAAAAGTATCGGCACAAGAACGTCAGCAGAAATCTCAAATAGGGATCGCTAACTTAAGGGATATGATGAAGAAGAGTTAATCACTTATCATCTTAGTTTTTAATTGTTTGTAAATTTAATCTTTTTGCATTCTGTAAGTACTTACCTTGACCCAACTCGCAGCCAGCATTTACTAATGCCTGATACTGTTCCGCAGTATCTATGCCTTCAGCAATTAACTTAAATTTCAAATGCCCCGAAATAGATAAAACTGACTGTATTAATTTCAAATTGCGTTCAGAATAAGGCAGAGATTTAACAAAATAATGATCCACTTTGACGTAATCAAAAGGGTATGAGTACAAATAACTCAAAGAAGCTAAACCACTGCCAAAGTTATCTAATACTAATGTAATCCCCGCGCGCTTTAATATTTTAATTGTGGGCAAGAAAAACTCGGAACGACGATTTAGAGAATTTTCATCAAACTCAATGATTAATTTTTTAGGGTTAACACCCGCTTCTTTTACTTGTTCAATTAATTGTTTCGCTAAAGATGTTTGTGTGAGGTGGTGTATGGATAAGTTGATCGCAATACGCTTGTTCTCGTCAGTCCCATTGAGTTGCCAACATTGTAATATTTCACAGGCTTTTGTTAGCATAAACTTATCCATTTGTGCAGTGAAACCAGACTGTTCAGCAATTTTCCAATACTGTTTGCGCTTGATTTTACCTACACTTGAATGCTCCCAACGAACGTAACACTCTTTGTATATTGTTTCTTGACTGGTTAAATTAAATATTGGCTGTGAATAAATTTCGAAGGTTTCTGCTTTAAGTGTTTTTCTAAACTCGTCTTCAATTTCTAATTCTTCAAGCAGCTGTTTCCTCATCGTCTTATCAAAGACAATATAACGTCCACGGCCTAATGACTTGGCTTGATACATAGCTGCATCGGAATCTCGTAGGACTTCGTCAGCTGTTTGATAGCCACTGTCAATATATGCGATGCCTATACTGGCACCTGAGTACATATCTTTGTTTTCGATCCTAAAGGGTTTGGCAATAGAATTGATGATACGCGCAGATATTTCTTCAACATCGGTAGGGGAGTCAAAATTGTCAAACAATACGACGAATTCATCGCCACCTAATCGCGCAAGTAAATCATGTCCGCGGATACAGGAGTCAATTCGAATAGCGACCTCTTTTAAAAATTGGTCTCCAGCCATATGACCTAATGAATCATTAATTTGTTTGAATCTGTCTAAATCAATAAATATTACTGCATAATTGCTTGTGGCATAACGTTGTTTACTAGCCAGAGCCAGCTTGAGGCGACGATTAAACAACACTCGATTTGCCAAGCCTGTTAGCGAATCATGTTGCGCGTCATATTCGAGTTGTTGTTGCGCTTGTAAGCGTTCCTCAATTTGTTTTTGTAAAAATAAATTAGTGCTATTTAGCTCTTCTGTTCGCTCTTGTACTTCTTTTGAAAGTTTTTGATTATAAGCTTTAATCGCATCGGTGGACTGTTTACGGCTTAAAGCCACAGCAATGTGATGAGAAACAAAACGTAAAAACTCTAGGTCTTTAACATTATATTGTTTTTTTTTGTTGTAACTTTGAACGGCTATAACACCACAAATTTTACCGTCTAAAATCAGTGGCGAGCCAATCCATGAATCCATTTCTTGGAACTTGCTTTCAGCCAAATTTACAGATAGCTCATTGGCTTCAGTCAACTGTTGCACTCTAACACCGTCTATAAGTTCAGCCCTACCATGCCTAATCACATACTCAGTGAGGCCTAAACCCATTGGACGAGGTTCTATCTTTGATTGTATCTCGTCTTTATAGTAGGGAAACTGTAAAGCTTGTTTGGCATTGTCAACTATTGCAACATAACAGTTAGGTGCACCAATTAAACGCGACAAGGTGTCATGAATAGACGAATAAAAATCATACATACCTCCTTCAGCTGATGCTGAAAGCTCGGATATTTCAAACAAAGCCTGTTGTAAGGATTCTACTTTTTGCCTTTCAATGATTTCTTCTTGTAACTCATCGTTGATTTGTCTTAATTGTTTTGTGCGCTGGCGAATAGATTTTTCAGTTATTTCTCGACTTTTGACTCTATCGACAGAGTTAACTATGTGCTGAGAAACGAAAAGTAATATTTCCAAATCTTCCTGACCGTAACGGATTGATTCATCATAACTTTGAACAACCATTGTACCTATTACTTGCAAACCTCGTTTTAGAGGTACACCGATCCAATCAACAGGATTGGCGCCTAAATCTTTAACTGATATATCAGCAAGTTTTTGTTGATAAGTCTCTTGGGTTAAAAATAAATGATTCCCGGTGCGTAATATGTAACCAGTGATGCTATTTTTTAGATCGTCAGCTGATACCTTCGAAACCACTTGTTCGTCGTATTCGTCAATAAAATAGGCAAAATCAATGATTTCAGTTTCTTCTTCATAAAAAGCTACAAAGAAATTTTTAGCCGGCATTAATTGGCCAATTATGTCATGAATTGCTGGATAAAGACTGGATAACTCTCCGATTGAACTAGCTAACTCTGAAATATCAAATAGCGATTTTTGAATTGATTCAGAGTGCTTATATTTTTGTGTGATCTTCTGCAATTGAGGGACAAGCTCACGCAGCTCCTCTAAGGAAAGTTGATTGGGATTACTTTTCGATGTCATCAGTTAAACAAATGATTCTTTATGTCAATACAATTAGAAAAATCTTATTAACAAAAATAAACCATTCAGACTAAAAAAACCACCCTAGGGTGGTTTTTTTAGTCGAGCAATTGATATGTTTTCTAAATTTAGATACCTTCAATCATATGTTCGATCGCTGCCTTGATGTCATCATTTGAACAATCACCACAGGTACCCATTGGCGGCATAGCACCTATACCATTAATCGCATTTTGCCATACGGTGTCAAATCCCTTCGTCATACGTGGAGCCCAATCGGCAACATCTTGAAATTTAGGCGCATTCAAGACACCAACGCTGTGGCATGCAACGCAGGCCTTAGTGTAAATTTCTGAACCTGATCTCGGTCCTGAAGCCATTGCGGCTTTGGCACCTGCTACGTGTACTTTACCAACAGGCTGAATGCGAGCCCTAATATCATCTTCGCTCATTTCTTGTGCTTGCACTGCCAAGATACTAAAGACACCCATAAACATACATAAAAAGGTTTTAAATTTCACAAAACTCTCCAAATCAGGCTTTATTTACCCAAAAAAAACTAGGACGGATTATAACTACTAATGTTGTGTGAACAACTATTTAACTAACAAATCTAATAGAAATCGTATTTTATATTGCAACAAACCGATTTTCGTTTGCTAGTAGAAGCGGCAAGCTCACACTCGGTTGAAACAATGTACCCATCTCAATGGTAATACATATGTTTAGTAAGAATTTTCCAGAAGGGATCAATAACGTTAACAATAACGCGTTTTCTGAGCATAATCGGCTGTGTTGTTTCAATGGTTCAGCCTTCTTGCAACCAGCAAATATACCTTTTTCAAACAACACATCACCTTACGAATACCAGTTGCTAACCAAGGGTAGTATTTCTTGGGGAATGGCCTGGCTAGATGAAAGAACTATATTGGTATTAGATTGGAAAGGTGACATGCGAGTTATCAATAATGACATATTATTAAATGAAAAAATCACAGGCTTACCCAAAGTCTTTGCTGAAGGTCAAGGTGGTCTACTAGATGTTGCAGTAGATCCCCATTACGGTCAAAGTAATATTATATACTTTTCTTATTGTGGCTTAGAGGGAGAGGGTGCATATGCATCAGTGATGCGCGCTGTATTACAAAATTTTAAACTGATCGAACAAACTGTAATTTTTAAAAGAGTCCCCAACACAAGAAAAGGCCAACATTATGGTAGTCGCTTTGCATTCGATAAAAAAGGTTACTTGTATATTTCTAGTGGCAACCGAAAAAACTGGGGGGTTAATCCGCGACGCTTAGATCGAGATGCAGGTATAAGTCACATAATTTACAGTGACGGAAGAATCCCTGAAAATAATCCATTTGTTGTACAAAAAGACACAAATTATTCTATCTATTCATGTGGTCATCAAAATCCACAAGGCATGGTAAGGCATTTAGTAAAAGATGGTATTTGGACCCATGAACATGGTTCTAAAGGTGGCGAAGAAATCAATATAATCCAAAAAGGCGTAATTATGGTTAACCAGTGTTCAGTTATAGGGTCAATTATAGTGGTTCTTTTTTTACTGAACTAACTGAAAAAGAACACATGCAGCAATCTGCTTGATATCGGATACCGTCAATTGCACCATCAAGTATGACAGTTGTCACCGGCGATATTTATCCAAATTTAAATAGCAAGATAATAGTAGGTTCGTTAAATTTTGCCTAGTCAGTTGCACTGATGTTGGATGGCGACAAAGTGATTAGTCAACCAATCCTATTTCCTGATAAAGGACGCGTTTGCAATCTTGTACAAGGTGCAAATGATTATATTTTGCCACAGATGGTTCGGGTATATTTAAGATAGCGACCCGTAAATAATCTTAGCTTGAAATAGGCGCTGGTATTACTTATCCCAATTTAAGCTTCTACAGACTTTATTTGCGACTGCTTCATGTTTGTATAGCTTAGCTAATCTCACTTAAATTTATAGACCTGAGTTTGCAGCTATGAAGACGTTAATATAGAGGAGTCGGTTGTTTCTAATATTTAATTTGTGTTCGTCAGGCGTATTAAGGCAATTCAGGTGAAAACAATTCGCGGATATTGGGAAGGTATTTTTCTGCACTTCCTGTGTTAAAACACACAATTTTTTGGTTAGTGTCGACTAAACCAGTGGATTTGGCCTGCGCTAGTGCTGCTAGAGTTGCCGCGCCTTCGGGGCTTATCCAAATTCCAAATTGTTGATATAAGCCCTTAACATGAAGCGCAATTTGGTCTTCGCTTACCGAAATTGCGCCACCACTACTTCGACGAATAATTTGTAATACTGCTTTGTGGCCAACACCACCTGGTACGTTTATCCCGGTGGCTATAGTCTGACCGCCATCAGTAGCAATGGTGTCCTCTAAACCTTGTTGAAAAGCGCTGACCACAGGCGCATTAACTGTGCTTTGTATGGCAATTATTTTTGGCCGATGTGAACTGATCACACCAAGTTGCTCTAACTCATCAAAGGCTTTCCACATACCAAGAATACCCGTCCCACCTCCGGTAGGGTAAAGTATCGCGTCTGGTAGCGACCATTGTGGTTTGAATTCAGGCCAAGGTTCTGCTAGTTCCAACCCCATAGTTTTTTTGCCTTCGATACGCCAGCCAGGCTCTTGAAAAGTTGCACAGTTAAAATAACCTTCGGGTAAGTATTTTTGTTTCATTAACGCACCGGCTTCACGGATCGTGCCTTTGACAAGATCGAGGCTGATGCCGGCATGTTGAAGACTATATGCCGCAACCTTTCCCATTATTGGCATCGGTGTGTCATCGGGCATGATCACTGCAACATTCAGATCGTTGGCAACACCATATTCAGAAAGCGAGTCACCTGCATTACCTTGAGTTGGCACCGCTAACGATGATAAACCGTAATAACGTGCCATAGTCGCCACTACTGACATACCACGATCTTTGAAACTGCCAGTGGGATTGGTGCCATAACCTGCATAAGGTTGCCCTTCATCTTTTAGATAAACCTGCAGATTTAACTCAGAACAAGTGGAATACTGGCTAATATCAATTATGGGCGTATGTCCCTCGCCAAGCGTGCAAACGCTATCTGGATCAGAGCTAACGTCAAAGGGTAGCAGTGGACCAAAACGCCACATATTTTTTACATGTGGCTGATACCAGGACATTGATGGGTAATCCCTAGTAATAGCTGCAACATCTACCATCATCTTCACTGGTCGGCCATCGTCCTGACATAAGTTCATAGGGGTATCAGCCGTATAAGTCTTGTCACACTCAGTGCATTGGTAATGTTTTATATATTTCATTGTTATAGCCTTATTTTTTAGGATCTAATGTAACGCACTCTTAGTTCCAATCCCATTCTCAATCCAAGTAACTAACCAGGATGTTAATGATATAAAAAATTAATATAATGGTGTTTCAACCTAAAGTTAGGTGTCAGTTTGTCGAGTGTTAATCGCAAGTTTGTATATTAAATTGCAGGGCTTTTAAAGTAATGGTACCCAGACTCGGAGTCGTAACTTACGGTTACCGGCAAGGACACGAGGATTTTAACCCTTCTCGCCTAGCCTGTAATGATGCAAGCATTGATTTTATACAACACTTATAATTTTGTGTTGCGACAAATGGTTGTTACAACACAAAAAATCGTCATACAAGGACCTATCTTATTCACTAAGTCATGCAGACCTAAAACTTAGAAGAAAATGAAAACCTCATATAAGAAAAAACCAGCAAGATTCGCGTGATGTAAAATTAGCTTTGGATCATGTCAGTTGATGATGTGGTCACTTCCTTGTTTGGTTCCATGAACCAGAGTAGATAAATACTAGCAACCCATTGATCTTCTTGCTTATTTTATCTTGCTCTAACATTTACAGACGCCTCTGTATCAATGAGTATTGAGCTTTGCTTTTCAACTGAGATTTTTGTTTGCCAGCTATCCTCAGATCATGGGAAAAGTAATGGGTATTGTGTATCGTACACTTGCCACCCATATCACTAAAAAAGCAGGCTACAACACACAGACGGCACAAACGGGTGCGGTCACACTGATCCAACGATTTGGCTCAGCGCTGAACTTAAATATTCATTTTCATATGCTCTACCTCGATGGTGTATATGCCGTGGGCCCTTGGCAGTCTAGCTGCCATTTATGCGTGTTTTGCAGTGGCACTCATGCAGGTTCT
>CAZMDX010000385.1:0-2504 GCA_964564805.1 uncultured Pseudoalteromonas sp.
CAATTCAAAAATGTTGACCATCAGTGATATTACGTTCTACAGTTTAGTCAGTTTAAAGTTAGTATGTCAAATTATATTTTACAACGTTTGATATTTATAAGTTTTAAATGTAAATTATAATTCACGTTTAGTTACCTGGTAAAATTAAAATTATGTCCAAAAACACTGATAAAACAATGAATATAAATTCAAATAATACCATACCATCGCTTGCAGCCGATTGGCGACAACTGGTTCAGCGATTATTAAAAGCTGAAATGTCAAAGCGTGGCACTAAGTATCAAGATCTTAGTGATAGATTATCTAATATAGGGATACATCAAAGCGCAGACAACCTAAGAAACAAAATTAATAAGGGTATTATGGGTGCAGATTTGTTGTTACAAATCATGTATGTGCTCAATATGCGCAAGATTGAGCGAGATGACATTATTGAAATCTTTGCCGATTTAGGTAGTCCATTAGAATAAATTCAGTCCGGTTTCTGTTGAAAGTCTATTTGACTGCCTTACCATGGATTATTTGTTGCCTGAACGAATAGGGTAAACAACATCACACCAAATCCTATGGATCGTATTGTTTACCAGTAATCCAATTAAATTGACAAGCAAAGCACTCAAAAGTTGGTGTTCAGTCCCCGTAACTCCAAACCATAATAGATGCATAAATCTAGTATGTAGGACCTTTAGCATAAATTTTCAAACTCAATGGATATACAACTGACAAACAAGTGGGAATAAAAGTGGCCAATACCCCAATAAGCATCGCTACCACTAATCAGTGACATATTTAATGTGAGCATTAAGCCCGTTAAATAGAATATAAATAAGTTATCAACAAAAGCCAAAAACCCTCGACTCTGATAAAATTTCGCTTTGTTCTCTTTAAAACCTAATAAGGTATCTATAGCAACCATCGAGGAAAATAAGACAAAAATATTGCCTGAAACATGAAAGATATGTTTTACCAGATAAAAACTACCGCAAGCTAATACAAAACTAGTGATGGTAAAATTAATGTAAGTGGCAGAAATTGTCTTTAAAACGAAATGTGCCAATGCTTCTAGAAAAACACCAACTATCAAGCGGTACATTATGATTTTTGCTAATAACCCAATAGCACTAAACCTTGTTAATTGTTGCTCATCTAGGACAGTGGCTAAAAAAATACCATACAGTACAATTGTTCTAGCATCGTTAAAAGACTCTCTCCTTAAACTAAGGTAGCGAGTCTATAGGCTGCTTTGACCTCCTTAAATTGAGTGACAACTGCAACAGAACCGGCAGCAAAAATAACAAAACCAGTAATCAGTGACACTATCCAAGAAAAATTCTGTGCATGATCAACTGAATAAAAAATGCCATTTTCTATTTATGTCGCTGTTGACATATTTATGGTGGCACTCAATAAAATAGATCCGATTAAAGGTCGCATAACATGATTATTCATATTAAGCGTCGTTTCAAAAACGAATATAGGGATAAGCATATATAAGATTGAACCTTGAAAATAAGGTGCTCTTGGTCCAGTGTCAAAAACTTCAATGGGAATAATAAATGAAGACAACATGTCCCCAAAAAGCGCATAGGGTTCCAGGTAACTTGCTAAACCTTGTCGTTGCCATGTCAGTTGTGCCATTGATTAATATAATAATCAGCATGGTGATTAACTGAATAACATCCATTAAACGTTTTTTTAATGACTTGAAAAAACTGTGAACCGTTAATCTTTATTAAAAAGTACAAATAAATTAGATTGAGTAGGCAAAGTAAAGAATATTTGATAGTACAAATGAATGTTTAAGCTCATGGTTATTTTATTTGAAAGAGCTGCAGTCTTGGTCAATGTGACTTATCTACATCAATAAATATACAGGCAAAAAAAAGCTCGGAAAAATCAAAGTGATAAACCGAGCAAATGGCAGTCTTTGGGAGAAAACGTCAATAATCTAACTGTTAATTTATTCTAAATAAGTAAAATTTATCTGCAATGTAATCTAGGTATGCAGACCTGATTGCAGGTATTAATAAATATACGTAAAATAGACTGTAAATAATGTTGAGACAACTATGAAACTATCCGATTTCCATTTCGTTCTTCCAGAAAACCTTATAGCTCGTTATCCTACTGAAAAGCGCAGTAGTAGTCGCTTGATGCACTTAGATGGTAAAAGTGGTGAGATCACACACAAACAATTCACAGACATTCTTGGTTTAATCGACGAAGGTGATTTGCTGATTTTTAATAATACTCGGGTGATCCCTGCAAGGTTATTAGGTCAGAAAGAATCAGGTGGTAAAGTTGAAATCCTGATTGAGCGTGTATTAGACGAACACCGCGTACTCGCTCACGTTAGAGCCAGTAAGGCGCCTAAAGTAGGCAGTAAATTAATACTCGAAGGTACAGTAAAGGCTGAAATGGTCGCACGCCATGATGCTTTATTTGAGTTGCAATTTTTAAATGATGAGCCTGTTTTAGTCTTACTTGAACAGTTTGGTCATATG
>CAZMDX010000386.1:0-3966 GCA_964564805.1 uncultured Pseudoalteromonas sp.
CCAGTTAAGTAACAGTATTTAACTAACATTTGATAAAAGAGGTAAAGACTATGGGTATCTTCTCGCGTTTCACAGACATAGTGAACTCAAATATTAATTCCATTTTAGATAAGGCTGAAGATCCTGAAAAAATGGTACGTTTAATTATTCAGGAAATGGAAGACACTTTGGTTGAAGTGCGTTCCGCTTCAGCAAAGACTTTGGCTAGTAAAAAAGAAATTTCTTCACAAATTAATAAAATGCAAAACGAAGCAAATGATTGGAAATTAAAAGCTGAGTTAGCTATAAGTAAAGACAGAGAAGACTTAGCTAGGGCTGCGTTACAAGAAAAGAAAAAGTGTGACGAACATGCCAGTGCGTTGTCATCTGAGCTTAAAGTCATTGATGAACAGATCACTAAGTTACAGAGTGAAGTAGGGCAGTTACAAGATAAATTAGCGGATGCTAAAACACGTCAAAAAGCTATTTTACTACGTCAGAAAACCGTTAGCTCAAGACTTGAAGTGAAGAAAAGCTTAGACAGTGGCAAAGTTGATGCAGCAATGGGACGTTTTGAGCAATACGAGCGTAAAATTGACGATTTAGAGTCACAAGTTGATGCTTACGACTTAGGTAAAAAGACCTTGGCGGATGAATTTGCTGAACTTGAGTCAGATGATGAAATCAATGATGAACTGGCAGCACTGAAGAAAAAGATGAAGAGTCAATCAACGGCTAATAAAGATTAAGAAAAAAGTTGGTAGACACTGACAAAAAGGAGGTGAATTATGGAAGACGTAATTGGTATAATAGTAGCACCTATCATAATATTTATGATCTTTGTCGCTCCAATATGGTTGATAATGCATTATCGGAGTAAAAAACAAATGAATCAGGGATTGACTGAAGCTGAATACGGCACGTTACAGGAATTAGCTGATAGAGCAGAGAAAATGGCCGACAGGATCCATACATTAGAGTCTATTTTGGATGCTGAGGCGCCAGAGTGGAGGAATAAAGTATGAAAACATTTGGTAGTTTGCATCGAGACCCCAGTAAAGGGAAAATTGCTGGAGTGTGTGCTGGTATAGCTGAATACTTTGGTATGGAGATATGGTTAGTAAGAATTCTAACTCTAACTGGTTTTTTCTTATTAGCACCACCATTTTTCTTTGTTGGTTATATTGCAGCTTGGTTTGTTTTAGAAAAAAAGCCTCGAGGCTTATCAACTAAGTCAAGAGATGACGAATTTGTAAACAGAAGTCAACATAGTAAAGTTCATAGCAAAGGATGGCACAATGCTTCAGAACAAGAATCGGATAAAGTGATGGTTAAGTCTAAATTCTGGCAAGCAGGAGAGCCCCCTAAGCAAGCTTTTATAGATATTAAACAACGTTTTGCAAAAAATGAAAACAGACTCAGAAAAATGGAAACTTACGTGACATCATCTGAGTTTCAACTCAACCGAGAGTTAAGCAAATTATAGTATAGTCTTGGCGGGTTAGTGGTTTTCTGGCCTTAGCCCTCGATAATTGCGCTTTACTAAATATAAGGTTGACAACGTTTTTATGCAAACCTCCTTTTTTAAACACCGCACCATGCAATACAGCAAACAAAAGCTGAAACTTACCGCCGCCAGACTGGTTAATAATCATGTTAACTTAGCAGTGACGGGATTAAGTGGAAGCGGTAAAACAGCGTTCATCACCTCTTTAATTAATCAACTTATTGAAGCCAATGAAATTTCACACTTACCTTTTTTTTCAGTGGTAAGAGAGTCGCGTTTGGTAGGCGTGAAAAGAGATGTGCAACCCAATTTAACCTTCAGCCGTTTTGCTTACGAAGATGCCATGACCAAGTTAAATCAAACGTTACCCGAATGGCCATCATCGACAAAAGGAATTTCACAGGTAAGATTAAAAATAAAATACAAAAAAAGTAAGGGGCTAAGTAAATACTTAACTGAAGATGCAACGTTGACTTTAGACATCACAGATTACCCCGGAGAATGGTTACTTGATTTACCGTTATTGAATATGGATTATTTTCAGTGGTCTCAGCATTGTCAGAGTGAACTCAACGACCCAATTAGGCATGGCTTAGCCGCTAGTTTTCGTAAAGCGTTATCAAATCTTGACTTAAATGCAAAAGGCGACGAATTAGCGCTACAAAAAATCGCAGAGCTGTATAGTCAGTATTTACTAGATTGCCAAACACATGGTTATCAATTGTTACAACCAGGGCGATTTATTTTGCCAGGTGAATTGACTGGCGCACCTATCTTACATTTTTTTCCCATTACAGATTTGCAACTTGAACGACAGGGAATCGACCTAAACAAACTAGTAAAAGACAGTAATGCAGATTTGTTGATTAAGCGTTTTAAACATTATAAATTTCAAATCGTGCGGCCATTTTATAAAGAACACTTCAAGGGTTTTGATAGGCAAGTTGTTTTAGTTGATTGTTTATCGGCATTAAATCGCGGTTATCATAGCTATCAAGACTTACAAAAAGCGTTAGACTGGCTAATGGGCAGTTTCCAATATGGCTCTTCGAATATACTCAATCGTTTATTTCAACCTAAAATTGATAAACTTGTGTTTGCTGCTAGCAAGGCTGACCACATTACACCCGATCAGCAAACCAATTTAGTGAAGCTGTTGGAGAGCATGCTGCACAACGCAAGAAAACAAATACAGTTTGATGGTGTGAGCACTGAATCAACTGCAGTATCGGCAATACGCGCTTCAAAATCAGGCCTTGGCCAGCTTAATGGCGAGACAATTCCAGTACTTCAAGGCAGAAATGCTCAGGGGGTAGCCATCACATTATTTCCAGGAGAAGTTCCGCAGAGCTGCCCAGGTCCTGATTTTTGGAAACAGCAGCAATTTGAGTTCCCTAAATTATCCCCGCCACAAACGAATATCGACCATGCACTGCCACATGTAAGAATGGATCAGGTACTCGATTTTCTGTTAGGGGATAAATTAACATGAAACCCTTGCTTAGTTCTGAAGAACAAAAGCAGCCTGACGTAAACACACGTAATAAAATTAAAGCTGCGTATGTGTTTAATAATAAAGTATCCGATGACCCGATACAAAACCTTGTCAAACCTGCAATGATTGTTAGCGATGCGGATATATTTGAATTGGGTGATGAACCTATAGATGACAGGCAAATACTGGGAGACGATGGGCAAAAAGTCATCAAAAAAACCAGTGAAAAGTGGCCGATGTTTATATTTTTAGCCATATTGCTAGCAAGCAGTGTCGAGTTAGTATTTTTTATTAATAATTTGGTTGATCAAATGGATTGGTTAGCAGGTGTATGGCTAATTATTTTTTCTACACTTGGAATTTGGGTTTTACGTCAAGCTTTTGTTGAGTTCGTAGGATTAAAGCAACTTAAAAGCCAAGAGGATATTCGAAATCAATCTGAGCAAATGGCTAACACGAGTGTTATAGGGTTGGCTGAGCAACATTGTATGAAAATAGCCAAAAGTCTCCCCAATGATTATCAGTTTTTAGTGAAAATCTGGCGCGAAAGCTATAATCCTCATCACTGTGACAGTGAAGTCTTATGTTTGTTTGAACACCAGGTTTTGGCTCCTATTGATAAAATAGCCATAAAAAAAGTGAGTAAAAATGCCTCTGCGGCTACGGTCATGATAGCGGTTAGCCCATTTGCAGTCTTGGATATGTTGATAGTATTATGGCGAAATATTCGGATGATGAATCAAGTGAGTGAAATATATGGGTTACATTTAGGTTATTGGGCCAGAATTAGGTTAATACGTAAAATATTTCACACTATGTTGTATGCAGGTGCAGCCGAAATCTTGTCTGATGCCGGTAATTACGCATTAGGCGCAGGAATAACAGGTAAACTATCTAGCCGTGTAGCACAGGGGATGGGTGCTGGAGTATTGACTGCTAGGATTGGCTTAAAGGCTATTAATGAAAGCCGTCCTTTGCCTTGGCT
>CAZMDX010000387.1:0-16237 GCA_964564805.1 uncultured Pseudoalteromonas sp.
GGTACCTTTCTTTATCTAGGTACCGCTGATGCGCTGAATACTGGCAACCCTCAATTTGGTCATAATATAAGAAATCCGCTGGTTCAATCAGGTGGCGATATAAACGCGATTACATTAAACGACCCTACTGCGCGTTTACCAGGCGAAGGTTTTATTAATGATATTCGACGCTCTGAAGAGCAAATTGCACTATTTGCTGAAGTAAGTTTCAACGTAACAGATAAATTAACGTCTACTGTTGGCTTACGCGCTTATGAAATTGAAGTAGACCTTGATGGATGGGCCGGAGGTGGCTTTTCTGGTCCAGAGCGTAATTTAGACATCAATGCTACAGCACTAAAAAGTGATGATGTAATTGGAAAACTTAATTTCAGTTACAAATACGACGACGATATGCTTTTTTACACCACGTATTCTGAGGGTTTTCGGCCACCAGGTGTGAATCGTGCTGGCGGCGAAGCAGCCAATAGAGCAGAATTTGGAACCATACCTGAAGGCTTTGGTTCGGATGAAGTTGAGAATGTCGAATTTGGCTGGAAAACAGACTTATTAGACGGCATTCTTCGGTGGAACGGTACTATTTATTCTGTAGATTGGACTAATATTCAGGTGGCTCGTTTTGACCCAACTAACTTAACCATAACGACATTCCTAGATAATTCCTTGGATGCTAAAATCCTTGGTCTTGAAACTGACATTATTTATCTTATGAGTGATTCCTTAACAGTGTTTGGCGCAATGTCATACAACGACACTGAAGTGACAGCTATTGGTTCATCCATCTTCGCAGACCAACTCCCACCATTAGGCAGTCCATTACCACTAACGCCTAAATATCAATTTAGTTTACGTTTACGTGATGAATTAGAGCTGGGTAGTTACTACGGTTTCTGGCAAGTTGGAATGGTGTACGCCGATGAAACAGTTAGCGCCCTGTTGTTAGACGATGCCCTACCGCAAGCTTCTTATACAGTTTGGGATCTGTCGGCAGGTATCAGTAAAGACGATTGGAGAGCGGAGGTATTTATCGAAAATGCAACTGATGAACGTGCCAACTTACATTTTAACTCTCAGGATGATGTGCCGCGCATCACAACTAATCGTCCGCGTACGATTGGCTTGCGGGTTTCATACGACTTCGAATAAGGTCGTTTGTGTATTTTGAACTAGACGAATGGTGAACTCTTGAGTTCGCCATTTTCTTATGTAAAAATCAATATTTATAAAATATAAAAAACTATGCAAAATAACTATAAACATGAATGAAGTAACACAAAAAAAGTCAAATTCAGACATCATTCAGCAGGCCAAAACGCTGATGCAAGCAACAAAAATAGCTGAAGCTGAAATAATTATTTTAGAATTGTTGGCTCAAGACGAAGAGGACCTTGAAGGACTGTATATATTATCTGTTTGCCAACGTTATCTACAAAAGTTCAAGCTGGCATTACAGACACTAGAAAAAATTAAAATATTGCATCCAGATTATGGGCGTACTTATCAAGAAGAAGGCCATATTCATCGCCAGCATCAGGCTGTTGTACCCGCCATAGAGGCATACAATCAAGCTGTGCTGCGCAACCCAGCGTTGCTAGCATGCTGGGTAGCTTTGGCTGACTTATATCAGCAACAGGCTAACCATACTGCTGCCAAAAAAATGCGGGAACAGGTTCAGCAGTTGTCAGCACTGCCTATAGAACTGCTAAGTGCCAGCAGCATGATCCATGAAGGCAAGTTGTTTAAAGCAGAACAGCTATGCCGCAACTTCTTGCAAAAAATGCCACACCATGTGGAGGCAATGAGATTGTTAGCAAATATTGGGATGAAAATGCAAGTGCTAGATGATGCTGAGTTTTTACTGGAAAGCTGTGTCGAATTTTATCCCAATAACAAAGTGGTACGTTTTGATTATGCTGATGTTTTGTATAAACGACAGAAATTTGCAGAGAGCCTTGAGCAAGCAACAAAACTCCACCATGAAGACCCCACTAATTTAGCTTTTAGTATGATCATGGCTAACTGTTATGTTGGCGCGGGCAATATAGAGGCCGCATTAGCAATATACAATAAGGTTTTACAACAAACGCCTGATAACCCCAATGTACTACTTATGCTGGCCCATGCTTTAAAAGCGGTTGATAAAGTTGACGCAGCGATTGCTGCATACCAAAAGGCATATAAGTCTAAACCAGACTTTGGGGATGCATTTTGGAGCTTAGCCAACCTAAAGACTTATCGTTTCAGTGATACAGAAATCAATATGATGCAGCACAGACAGACAGATGAACAAACGGCGGTAGTGGACAAGTTTCATTTTTGTTTTGCGCTGGGTAAAGCATTTGAAGACAAAAAAAATTATGCAGTAGCAATGGAATACTACCAGCTTGGTAATCTATTAAAAAAACAACAAAGCCGTTATAAGTCTGAACAAATAGATAGAGAGTTCCAGACACAAATTGACACTTGTACATCGGCATTATTCGCATTAAAAAAAGGAAGTGGTAACACCGCAACAGACCCCATTTTTATAGTAGGTTTGCCAAGAGCAGGCTCTACTTTGTTAGAACAAATACTGTCGTCGCACTCCCAAGTTGATGGCACGATGGAGCTGCCGAATATAGCTTCTATTGTCAATAAGCTTAATGGCCGCCAAAGGGTCGACGAAGAACACCGTTATCCAGGTAATTTACATGAACTGACGCCAGAGTTACTTGCAAAAATCGGCGAAGAATACATCAACAGCACACGGGTTTATCGACAGAATGCGCCGTATTTTATTGATAAAATGCCAAACAATTTTCGACATATTGGCCTAATTCATTTGATATTGCCTAATGCAAAAATTATTGATGCACGGCGACACCCAATGGCTTGCTGTTTTAGTGGTTTTAAACAGCTGTTTGCTGAAGGTCAAGAATTCACTTATGGCCAAGAAGAAATTGGCCGTTATTACAAAGGTTACACAAAATTGATGGCACATTGGGAAGAAGTATTACCCGGTAGAGTTCTGCGGGTACAATATGAAGATGTAGTTGACGACCTAGAAACCCAAGTAAAGCGTATCTTAAATTACTGTGGCTTGCCATTTGAAGACACATGCCTGGAATTCCATAAGACTGTGCGTGCTGTTAAAACCCCAAGTTCAGAGCAAGTGCGACAACCTATATATAAAAGTGGTTTAGAACAGTGGAAAAACTTTGAACCTTATTTAGAACCGCTTAAAAAAGCCCTGGGGCCTTTGGCAAACTAAAGCTAGGAACAGCAGGTAATTTGAGGGCTTTAAAAGAGACTATAAAACGGCTGTTCTATTTATGACGAACCATCACAAACGTGAAACGGCTGTTCGATATCAATAACAGCATTCACCCACTTAGACATTAAAGGCTAATGCCCCTTAGCAAGCTTATCAACGACACCTACAATACCACCAAATTAGGAATAACCCACTTTACTTGTTACCTATTACACAGGTGTGTTTTTTCGCCACGGCAGTTTACTCGCCACAGTGCTCTACTCGCCACGGCAACATACTCACTATTCACTGCACCACTAAACAACGTTGTAACCAAATCTCACTTCTGTGCAATGATGTGATGCGCTGCGCCCGTCATCATGGATATAATCTAAAACAGCACAAAAATGTGGGTGTTAGATATTAAGTCTTATTGAAACGGTATCCACCAGCGCTAAGTAATTAAGTTCATTCAATTCAAATACTGCTGACTTAATCATCCATTTTTCACGTACGATTTTGTGTATCAATACACGCAAGTCACACACAAAGGGTGTACAAAAGTGCGCGAAAAATGAATCACGATTAATGCAAGCTGCCTAATTATTTCAGACTCATACGTTGTTCGGGTAGCCGTAATAGTGATAACCATTTAAGTGGACTAATTGGGTGTTTATCATGGCTTATTTCCCACACTGACGTTTTTTGACTTCGACAATAAGCCCTGCTGCTTAGCTAATTGTCTAGCTATCATCGGAGCGTTCCATAACGAAGGTAATAAAATCAAAGATACTGGTACTGCAGTTATCACAATAAAAGATTGCAATGCCGCGATCCCACCTGAGCCAATAGATACTAAAATTATCGCGACTACGCCCATCATCACACACCAAAAAACACGTAATATAGTGGGGGGATTATCGTTACCCACCATTACCATAGAAATAGTGTAGGTCATGGAGTCAGTAGTTGTAATAACGAATAGAGTCGTAAGTATCAAAAATAATACTGAGATAATGACGCCCATTGGTAACTGTTGGGTCATTGCTAATAATGCCGCAGGCATATTAAATCCAGAGAAGGAATCGGCAATACTTCCGGGATTAGTCAACTCAAAAAATATTCCTGAACCACCAACAATAGTGAACCAAAATGTGGTAACAATAGGAGCAAAGACAGAAACACAGATAACTATTTCTCTGATAGTTCGGCCTTTTGATATTTTACTAATAAACATGGCCATTAATGGACCATAACCTAAAAACCAGCCCCAAAAGAAAACAGTCCACGTGCTCAACCATTGAGTATCGTCACGAAATACAGCCATCGGAATAAATTCTTTTAAATGAATAATCGAGGCTTGGAAATAATTTTCAACAATAAACGATGTAGGACCAAAACAAAAAATAAATACCATTAAAAATAGAGCAATTAAAATATTTAATTTACTTAGTAGTTGAATACCACGGTTTATTCCCGATACTGCAGAAATAGTAGCAATACCTATTAATCCTAAGATAATAATAAGATGCATACGATAATCATTTGCTGTACCTAACAGCTCTGACAAACCATAACCCACCTGTAATCCGGTAAAACCGATAGGCCCAATTGTTCCAGCAACCACTGAAATGACGCAACAAGCATCGACAGCAGAGCCTATCCAACCGTGTATGACTTTTTCACCAAATATAGGATAAAGTAATGTACGTGGTCGAAGTGGCAAGCCCTTATCATAGTGTAAATACATAAGCACTGTTGTTGTTAAACTACCTAAAATCGCCCATGCCAAAAAGCCCCAATGTAAAAAAGATTGTGCTAAAGCGACATGAACTGGATCAGCATCAGCTTCAAAAAGAGGAGGCATGGATATAAAATGTGCAATAGGCTCTGCAGCTGCAAAAAATACGCCGCCACCAGCTAGTAGCGTACACATGATCATACTAAGCCATTTAAATCCTCCAATTTCAGGCTTATCTATGCCACCTAACCGAGCTGAGCCATAAGGGGATAGAGCCATAATCAAACCAATGATGAAAGTAGCTAAGAGCAATAGCTGCCAATAAGCACCAAAATATTGAGCTGACCATACAAAACCAATACCCACATATTCGGATAACGTCTCAATACTAACCAGAGAAATAATCACAAACATAATTAAAAAACCGCCACTCAACGTAAATGTCAACCAATCTACCTGAGATAAACCGACCTTACTGACTGTACTTTCGATTGAAATAGGCTTTATAACCGTTTTCATTTTTGATTTACTCATAATAATTGGCTCCCAATATTTTCTTAAAACTACCTGTCCGGCCCAAACGAATAATCAAAAAAGTTTAGCCAATTACCCACCATCACTTTATTGACATCTACTTCCTTAAAACTAACCTTTCGCAAACCATCGGCAACATTCATGATGTTTTCAGCACCTTTAAACCAATTGGGTTGTTTGGGCCACTTTTACTCTTAGCCGAACCCTCTCCATAATCTGCTAAAAAGTCCATCGGCCACTTCTCATCCATTAGAGCTTACTGTAATCCCATTTTTCGCATAAATCGGAGTCTAAGGCAACATTATCGATACCCATCATATCGACTATTTTTGCAATCATTTGGCAAAACTCGTCAAGCGTACAATAAGAACCATTTTTCAAATGAAATGGATACATACTGAAGCCTAAAATACCTCCAGAATCACCTAAAGCGTTAAGAACGTTATCAGACTTATTACGAAGCGCATCATGAAAAAAATTAGGATTAGCATGAGTGATAGCAATAGGACGTTCAGATAATTCGATGGCTTCTAATGTCGACTGCTCAGCACAATGTGACATATCGATTACCATACCGACTCGATTCATCTCTTTAATTGCCTGTTTACCAAAGCGTGTGATGCCTGAGTCTTTATCTTCGTAACAGCCCGTTGCTAATAAACTTCGAATATTGTAAGAAAGCTGCATAATCCTTACGCCAAGCTTATGCAATGTCTCAATATTGGCGATTCTATCTTCGATAGGTGAGCAATTCTGGAAACCAAAAACAAAACCTACTTTATTCCGACGTTTTGCCTCCAAAATATCTTCAGCGTCAATCGCGTGCATTATAAGGTCATCGAATTCCCTAAATCATTGATTCAATTGATTAATATTATTAATAACTTCGCTAAAGTTTTCCCAGTAAGCGATGGTGACACTCACCACATGTATACCGCTATCTCGAGTCTTTTCAAACGTTTTCTTATCCCAATTTATATACTGAAGACCATCAATAATTACATTGTTAGCTTGCATTATATCTCCTTTGTGTAACTAAGGTCATATTAATAAGGTTTGCTTTAAACTGTTTTAACGACAGTGTAAAACTCTTCTGCATATTTACCTTGCTCACGAGAACCATAACTAGAAGACGTTCTACCACCGAAGGGCACATGGTAATCAGTGCCCGCTGTGGGCAAGTTCACCATCACACAACCTGACTTTGAGTAACATTTAAAATGTGCTGAACGAGCCAAAGATTGAGTGATAATGCCTGATGTTAAAGCAAATTCCGTGTCATTAGACATAGCTAAAGCATGCTCGTAGTCATCTGCTTTAATAACACAGGCTACAGTGCCAAAAATTCTTCACGATTAATTGTCATATAGTTAATTGTATCTTTAAAAAACGTGGGAGCAATGTAATATCCCTTAGGCTTAAAATCTAAAGCTTCTCCACCTTGAACTAATATTGCTCCTTCAGATTAGGCTATCTCAATGTACTCTAAAACCTGTTTATATTGTTTTTCATCGACGACTATACCAATTTGTATAGCCTCAGCCAGGAGATTACCCACTTTTAGCTTCTGCATTGCAACAGTCATCATTTCAATAAAATCATCATGCGCATCTTTTTCAACAATCAGCCGAGACGAAGCAGTACACTTTTGTCCTGTACCAAAAAAAGCACCGTTAATGGCACATTGAACGGCCACATTTAAATCTGCATCATTTAATACAACCAAGGCATTTTTGCTGCCCATTTCTAACTGTATTTTTGCCATATTTTTTATAGCATTGCTTGCTAGATGTCGGTCAACAGGAACTGAACCGGTGAAAGTAACGGCATCTATATTCTTGGAGGTACTTATTGCCTCACCGACCTCTCGACCAGATCCCATAACTAAATTGAAGACTCCTTTTGGTAAACCAGAACGACTAATAATTTTTACCAATATCCTAGCACTTGCAGGTACAAGCTCTGCTGGCTTTAATCCGACTGTATTACCAAATGCCAATGCCGGTGCAAGTTTCCAAGCAGCAACTGCCATTGGGAAATTCCATGGTGTGATAATACCAATGACACAAAGTGGTTCAAGCCGTACTTTCAGGTCAACACCAAGTCGAACAGAATCTGTAATTTCCCCCATATAACGTAATGTTTCCTCTGCATAGTACTGAAAAAACTGACCGGAACGGAAATCCCCACCCATACCTTCAGCAATCGTCTTTCCTCTTTCTATTGCTAAAATTCGGCCTATTTCAGCACTACGTTCAATTAATTCAGCGCCAATCATATCAAGAGTTTTTTTACGCTGTTCCAGACCAGACTCGCTCCATGCTGATGCGGCTTCTTTGGCAGCGGTGATGGCTTTTTCGCACTGTGCAGCATCACCTTGAACATATAAACCGATTATATCCTGAACATCAGAAGGACTAGAGTTGGTAGTATAAGCTTTGCTATCAACCCATTTACCATTAATAAAATTGGAATGTTTTTTATCTTTCATGTCATAAGTCCATAGGTAACAATTAATTAAAGTCACTATCCTTCATTGCACAAACTATTTATCAGCACAAAGGTGTTTATTTTCAATGATTAATACCCTCACCGTTTATTTACTAAAACAATAGGAACTCACATAATTGAACTTCAAACTAACCGGTTTAATAAGTCCAATCAAATAATCATATAGATTGACTAGTTAAGCTAATATATATTTATGACATACGTACGACTAAAACAACGAAGATTTCAACATCAAATATCATATTATTACCTTAAACCATCTGAAAACATTTATTGTTGTCGCACGTTATGGCAACCTTTCACGCACACAACTAGCTGTTACGTTGTCAATAAACAATTAGAAGCGTATCTTAATTTAAAGCTTTTTGAACGAACCACGAGAAGTGTGACTTTAAACAAGGAATGGCCAAAATTTTTTACCTGTTGCCAATAGATTAGTACTAGATTTTGACATAGCGATATCCGATATGGCTGGAGTGTCATAATGTCGCTGTAATCATGTTAGTATTGCCGTAGTTGCCTCCATCGCGACCAATATTTTACCTAATATTATTAAAGCTTTTACTATGAAATATCCTAATATCAGCATCTATTTGTATGATGATAATTCCAAAGGAGTACAGCAACGTATTGAATTCTATGAAGTAGATTTTGGTATGCTAACAAGAAACTTAATTTTTTACCTTTTCTAAGTGATACCTTTGAAATGGTCTGCAATAAATAGCATCCATTGGCAAAAAGAGGTTTAGTTATCAGCTGGCAACCACTGCAGGGATGTGATTTTATAGGATCTGGGCTGACTCAAACTTTGAAAATGCAGCAGTATATCGGTAACCCCAAATAAGAGTTCTCCAATACAACAACGTTAATTGCGATGCTCAAAGCCAACATAGGTATTACGGTTCTCCCATCACTTGCAATCCCAGATGATCCTAACCTTGTTTCTTTTCTATTAGAAAATCCAACAGAAAAACGAAATACCTATCTGATCACACGCCAAAAAAAAATCCAGTCACCGGCTGCTGAGGCAATGATTGAGATACTGTCACAAGAGACAACAAGACTGCTTGGAGGAGGTATATTCAAATCTAATATTCAATGTTTATTTGACAAAAACAAATTACAATCAACTGCCATGGGATCTAATTGAGAATTTATTCCTATTGTCAGGCACATAGCATTAATAATGATGATGAAAGTCCTAATGCGTTAGAATTGTAGGGCTGAATTTATTTGACCTTTACCGACATAAAGTATTTTTAACAGTGTGCTCGAATAATTTGTGTATCAGAGCAACGTTCAACAAAACATGACTAATCTAATTATAAATAATACTGGTTCTTTTGAACGGAGCGACGAGTACATATTTAAAAACACCTCACACACGTGAGACACTAATGGTTTAAATGATTTAAAGTCTAAAAAAAAATTCTAATATCACACGTTTAACATTCATGAGGTCACATAGTGTTTTATCATTCCTTGAATATGCCATTTACCAGTTTAATAAAAAAATCATAGGGTAATAAAAGTAATTTAAATAAAATATTTTTTATATTTTGCGTGACTAAGAAGGACTTAATATTCTGCGGATATTATGGTTCAGTTCTAGCTTTAAAGCGTCTTAAAATATACACTTTAGGTTTGTGTATACTAAAGTATAATTTACTTTAACTATGACCTACACCTATGATTATCTTGAATTTGTTACCTAATATTGCTCACCTACATTTTGAGTTCCATATTTTGTATTGAAAAAAACGTTCACAAATTGACACTCGAATAAAAATAACTAGGAGTAATTTTGTCAAATTTAAGCTTAACTCAAAAACTGATTTCAGGTCTTGGAGAAGAGACAGAAACTATGATATGCAACGACACGTTTAGTTACAAAGTGTTGTTTATCAATCACGTGAAGCCTGACGAAACTAATTTTAGATATTTTCCATCGATAATTATTGATGATGAACACGCAGACTTATTTATAAAACGCCTCCTCACTAAACGCCAGTTAATCGAAATCTATAAGGGTGAAGGTCATGTCTTAGTGGGTAAGTCATGTTTTATTAACTGTCTAAAGTATGATTCAGCAGAGTGGCGTAAAATCAATAAAAATATCGATTCTATTACTGAATTGGCTAATAATATTTCTGTGTCTGACCTGATTCAAGCCCCTACAATTTTTCCGTTAGAAGACGACATTTATCAGGTGTTAACAGGGCATAGACGCTTTTTTGCTTTAATTTATTCAAAAGGCAATCATGCTCCAACTCAGTTTAAAGTATATGATCAGGCCCCGTTACTACAAAAAATCAAACAGTTCCAAGAAAACTCAAGTAGAGAAGACTTACCTCAATACGGCAAGCTTGGTGCATTTAATGCTGCCAAAATTGAAATTGATGCTTTGTCACTTGCAAATAAACAATTAGGTCGTAATAAAATATCAGTGCGAGAAGCGGTATCAATCATGGGTATATCCATGGGCGCTTACGACAATTATAACGTTCTCACACGTTATAATTGTGTGTTAGAAGCCTATGAAAACGGGTTGAGTTTTCCATTTTTAAAAACTAAGAAAATAGTTCTACAAATCGAACAAGCTTATAAAGCTGAGTTTAAAAAATCATTGTTAAATGTGCTCGATAAACGAGCGATAGAGCAGAAAATACATTCCTTTTTATCTGGTGATAAACTTGAAATTCCAGTTAAAGACGTATTCAAGTTTAAAAAGATCCAGTCACGTCAAACTGTCAGAAAACTGTTAACATCCAATTTACAAAGCTTAGCAATGGGTATTGATTGGGATAAAATTGATTGGGAAGACCCTTCACAGGTGACGAGTATAATGGATACAGTTATCGATTTTCTCGAGCAGTAATTCAAAACCATAAGTGATGGTTTATTACCCCTGAATATCTTTTATTATATAATTTTAGGCTAATTTTTTTTCGAAAAATTGGCCAACATAAAAAATCTTGCTTTTTCAAATCCGTAGATTTAAAAATTTTTAAAATGCGGTTCGAACTGAATTCTGATGTAATGCTTTAATCTTTTGTTCATCCGAATATGAGACCTAAAGAATTGAGATATCACGGGTAAAAAGTAGACAACTGGTAAAACCGAATACTAAAAATCAAAGTGACACCAATAAGCTCTTAAAACGTATTTAAAAAAATCATAGACTAGGTAGAGAAAGTGTTTTCATGGGTATCCTTTTGCTAGTGGAACAATTTGGCGAATTATTACCACACAAACATGGTGATAACAGGTTAAAGATAAGAATCATTTGAAATTCCGAAGTACTTACCTAAAAAACATTGATTTATATCAATAGCTTATAAAATTAGAAAGAAAAATTGCTTTATATATGAAATGATACAGCCTATAAATAAAAAGCTTTATTCGCACGAATACTCGAGTTGGCTATGATGTAATGATGATATAGCTCTATACGTTCAAATTTAACCGCCGAAAATAAATGATATTCACAATAGACCCTACAATTAATTGACTACACGACAAAATATAAATGGCTTAAAATCAATGCTATACAGTCAGGTATTTGAGGCAGGATAGACGTTCAATCGCTGATACTCTTTTGCTTGGGCTGAAAGTTGCCAACATTACATAAAGTATGGTTGTTAAATACTACTTAAATCACCACTATATCGGTCGATTAGCAACCCACTGTTAGTGCAAAGAAACATGACACTTTTTGAAGAAAAAATCACGCTTGGAACACGTTATATACTCTTTAATGGACTTCTTTGTTACTACATTCACCTTATCATGCACTTATCCATATACCTACGTTGCAACATCATAGGTCTGTTGTTGGTATAAATTAACACAGAGCTATCTTTAGATTAATAAAGAAATAATAAGACCTAACTAATAGGATCATAGATGACTATTTAAAATAAACACGAGATTACAGTATTTACTACTTCTAAAAAATCCATAACAAATCGTTAAGTCACGTCAGTAAAAAGTGATGGGGAAATCAAACCATACGAAATATCATCTCATTAACTTCACTAGTTTAAACAACAACCTAACCATTATAAAGTGACTTGAAAATGTTCCTTTAAAAGAATAAATTAGATAAATAATCGTTATTCAGGCATCGGTTATAATAATAACCGTCAGAAACAATTATAAAAAGGACACTTGTGCTAGCTGAACTCTCCTACATAATTTTTATCGTAGCTGTTGCAACCGTCATAATTTGGAAGGCATGCAACTACCTAGAAGAAGCATGCCACGATCTAGCTATTTGTTATGGGCTTCCAGACTCAGTAAAGGGCTCCACGGTGATGGCAATCAGTTCGAGCTTTCCCGAATTGGTCACTATAGTTCTAGCAACGGGTATTCATGGCGACTTTGAACTGGGGCTAGCTACCATTATTGGTTCAGCAGTATTTAATATTTTAGTCATTCCTGGTACATCGGTCTTGTTTCGTCCCGGTTCCCTTCATGCAGGGCGTAATGTGTTGTACAGAGAAGCGCAATTTTACCTGATCAGTGTATTGATAGTTATGGTAACACTATCATTTTCCGTTATTTATCAAACATCTACGGTAGAACCATATAATGGAACGCTAACCGGTTCACTGATGATTTTACCGCTGTTATTTTATGTGCTGTACATCTACATTCAATATCAAGAAGTTCGCGACCACAAACCCGAAGAAGAAGAAGAAAAACAACAATCCACAGCACTCACAAGCTGGGGGAAACTGGTTATCTCCGTATTAATGGTTACCATTGGAGTGGAGATGCTGATCAGAGTGGTTATCAAACTCGGTGAGATATTTAGTACTCCAAGTTATTTTTGGGGCGCAACCATTTTAGCTGCAGCAACCAGCATCCCTGATCTTTTTGTTAGTGTCAAAGCGGCCCAACGTAAACTCAGCACGGCAAGTCTAACCAACGCTTTTGGCAGTAATATCTTCGACTTGCTGGTTGTCTTGCCTGCCGGTGTCATCATTGCTGGCGCAGTAAGCTTCAACTACCCTCGAATTATCCCTATGATGATGTTTTTAGTATTTGCTACGGTGGCTTTTATAATAATGGCACGCAGTAGATCCGAGCTGACTAACAATAACGGCAAAGTTTTGCTGTTGCTATATCTTGGGTTTATTATCTGGATGGGAACAGAATACATCGGTATCTCTGGCCCCATTACTGTCAGTTGAAATGATTTAGTCAGCCGTAACAAGTTAAGTTATAAGTTACGTAACATCTAAAAAAGAAAAAAGAAAACGTGTGAGTGGTGACTTGTATCGGCAAGCATTCAACACCGATATAATGCTTTAACTGATTATCAAAAAACATGACGATATGATTCTTAGTGTTGAGTGCTTTTAGAGCAGCGTGCGGATCACATATTGCAAAATTCCACCGTGTCGAAAATACTCAAACTCATTAGGCGTGTCAATTCGGATATCCGTATCAAAACTGAATTCAGTGCCATCATCTCTCTTTACATGAACCTTGGCCTGCTTTTGCTTAGCTTCAACGGCTTTGATAGAAAACTGCTCTGTACCGTCTAATTGAAATGTATGCGCACCTTCCCCCAAAGTAAACTGTAAGGGTAAAATACCCATACCTATTAGATTGGAGCGATGAATACGTTCATACGTTTCTGCTATTACCGCCTTTACACCTAATAATAGCGGACCTTTTGCAGCCCAATCTCGAGAGCTGCCCGTTCCGTATTCTTTGCCAGCAATAACAATAGTAGCCACGTTATCAGTAATATATTGCTGAGCGGCTGTAAAAACCGTCATTTGTTCACCGCCAGGTTGTTTTTGAGTGACCCCCCCTTCTGTGCCTGGCGCTAACTCATTTCGCAGCCTGACGTTTGCAAACGTACTACGCATCATAACTTCATGATTCCCTCGGCGTGAACCATAAGAGTTAAAGTCTTTTTGAACGACGTGGTTGGCCCTCAAATACTCAGCCGCAGGTGTGTCGTTACCAATTGCGCCAGCGGGGGAAATATGATCAGTGGTAACACTGTCAGCTAACTTCAATAAACAACGTGCGTTTTCAATGGATTTGACAGGCTCAGGCTCAATCAGCATACCGGTAAAAAAACTAGGCTTTTTTACGTAACTACTGTTAGGCCAATTATATATATCAGCATCGACTGTTTCTAGCTTTTGCCACACTTCATCACCTTCATAAACACTACTATACTTATCGATAAACATTGCCTTATTGACCACTTTTGTGACTATGTTTTGTATGTTTTGTTGGCTTGGCCATAAATCCCTTAGATAAACAGGTTTACCATCATAACTGATGCCAAGAGGTTCTTTGGTAATATCAATGTTCATATTACCGGCAATAGCATAAGCAACGACCAATGGTGGTGAGGCTAAGTAATTTGCCTTTACTTCAGAATGTATTCGGCCTTCAAAATTACGGTTGCCTGATAACACCGAGGTGACGATTAACTTACCTTTTCTGATGGCTTCAGAAATTGGTACTGGCAATGGTCCAGAATTACCAATGCAAGTGGTACAGCCATATCCAACTAAATTGAATCCCATCTTATCAAGTTCTTTTGTTAAACCGGCTTTATTTAAATATTCTGTCACCACTTGAGAGCCAGGCGCAAAACTTGTTTTCACCCATGGTTTAACTGTAAGTCCTAGCTCGTTGGCTTTTTGTGCAACTAATGCAGCAGCCACTAACACCGATGGATTAGAGGTATTGGTACAACTGGTAATAGCTGCGATTACCACAGCGCCTTCACTCAATTCAAAATCATGTCCATTTAGCTGACAAGCAACGCTATTTTTTGGTAATTCTTCCAAAGGACCACCTTCGTTTTCAAGTTGCCCTTGTTGATTTTCAATCGGCAAAATAGCTAGTTCTTTTTGTTTGTTGATCCATGTTTTGAATGACGATGATGCATGATTTAAATTAATTCTATCTTGCGGTCTTTTAGGGCCAGCAATAGCCGGCACCACGTTACTTAAATTAAGGGTCAATGTAGCGTGATATTGGGCGTCTGCCTGAGCTTCATTGCCCCACATTCCTTGCGCCCTAGAATATGCTTCAATTATATCAATTTGCTGCTGACTACGACCTGTTAACGCAAGGTATTTAAGAGTCTGCTCATCAATAGGAAATAATCCACAGGTTGCGCCATATTCAGGTGACATATTAGCTATCGTTGCTCTATCGGCAACAGTCAAATGTTGAACACCGTTACCAAAAAATTCAACAAACTTACCCACAACACCAAATGCCCGCAACTGCTGAGTCACAGCCAACACTAAATCAGTAGCAGTTGTACCCGCAGGTAATTTACCAATGAACTGCATACCAATAACGTCTGGTATTAACATGGTAATTGGTTGTCCCAGCATAGCAGCCTCGGCTTCAATACCACCTACCCCCCATGCAAGAACACCTAAACCATTGATCATTGTAGTATGAGAATCTGTGCCCACCAGCGTATCCGGATACAAAACCACAGCATCTTTTTGTCTTTCAACAAAAATGACTCGTGCTAAATATTCTAAATTGACTTGATGCACGATGCCTTTGCCCGGCGGTACTACTTTAAAATTTGTGAAAGCGCTTTGGCCCCATTTCAAAAATTGATAACGTTCTTTATTTCGCTGTACTTCAATTTCAGTATTGTGTTTAAACGAATTTTTGTGCCCAAATTCGTCTACCATAATCGAATGGTCAATTACCAAATCGACTGGTTTAAGTGGATTAATTTTGTTTGGATCCCCGCCTAAGTCTATCATTGCATCGCGCATAGCAGCCAAGTCGACTATAGCGGGCACACCTGTAAAATCTTGTAATATTACTCTTGAGGGTACAAAAGCAATTTCAGTCTCGACGGATACGTTAGTGTCCCACTTTGCTAAGGTTCGAATGTCTTCTGGCTGCACATATTGCTCTTCACTGTGACGCAACAGGTTCTCTAATAATATTTTAGCCGTGAGCGGCAATCGTTTTAGGTTGGCGTCAATACTGGATAAAGCAAAATATTGATAATTTTTGCCCTTCACAGATAATGTGGATACATACTTATTAAATGACTTCATTTTGCTCCCCTCTTTTGTTTAAAAAGTTTTGATCAGTTCAAAATAGCCTAGACTAAAATTTTAGAAACTAATAACTTTGTAAGTGTTTGATGGTCGATGTCTGTCATTATTTTCCACACCAATAGCGGTCTTTTTTCGCCT
>CAZMDX010000388.1:0-2393 GCA_964564805.1 uncultured Pseudoalteromonas sp.
CGGCAACTAAAAGCTGCCTTAATAGAGCGTTTTAAAATTAAAATTTTAGCTTAAAAACCCGCCATCAACGACTACAGTTGCACCCGTAGTATAGCTGGAAGCATCTGAAACTAAATACAAAACAGTACCTGCCATTTCATCAGGCTGCGCAGTTCTTCCTAATGGTATTTGCATTAGTGCTGTTTTAAGTATTTTGTCGTTACTCGTCAATGCTGCGGCAAATTTGGTTTCGGTTAAACCTGGCAACAAAGCGTTAACTCTTATGTTTAAGCCTCCACACTCTTTTGCAAAAGACTTAGTCATACTGATTACAGCCGCTTTGGTAATCGAGTAAATACCTTGTCCCATACCTGGTGAGATCCCGTTTATGGATGCAGTGTTTAAAATAACACCGCCACCACGCTCTTTCATCATTTTACCCGCTGCGGTAGACATAAAAAAGTAACCACGAATATTCACATCAACGGTTTTATCAAATGCAGCTAGATCGGTATCTAGAATATGTCCAAAGTAAGGATTGGCAGCTGCGTTATTCACTAAAATATCCAAACACCCATATTTTTCGTTAATTTGTCTAAAGACGTTTTCAATTTGCGCCATTTCACCTACATGACAAGCCATAGCAACCGCATCTCCGCCATCGTCACGAATGCTTTGTGCTACGGCTTCACAACCATCAATTTTGCGACTAGAAACAATGACTCTAGCACCATAGGCAGCCAACAGCCGTGCGATAGACTCGCCTATACCCCGGCTTGCGCCGGTTACTAATGCAACTTTGCCGGTTAAATCAAAAATATCTTTTTTCATAAAATTCCTCACTGTGTGAATACATCACTGACTAATTATTAATTTGCTTCTACTTTAAGTACTAATTTACCCATATTTTCACCGCTAAATAGCATCAATAAGGTTTCTGGGAAATGTTCGATACCTTTAACAACGTGTTCTTTAGCCACTAATTTTCCTTGTGCAATCCAACCTGCCATTTCAGCGGCAGCTTGTGAGTAATGTGCAGCATTGTCAAATACCACAATACCTTCCATTCTGGCTCTGTTCACCAGTAAAGTGAGGTAATTAGAAGGCCCTTTTACTGGGGTGGTATTATTATATTGACTAATAGCACCACAAATCACTATTCGCGCTTTCATACGTATTTGAGTCAGCACATCATCAAGGATGTCACCACCGACATTGTCAAAAAATACGTCTACACCTTTGGGACACGCAACACGCAACGCCTTTTTCACATTTTCATTTTTATAATCAATAGCCGCATCAAAACCCAACTCATCAACAAGGTAGGCACACTTGTCCGCACCACCCGCAATACCAACAACTTTACAGCCTTTTATCTTAGCGATTTGCCCTACCACAGAGCCCACTGCTCCAGCAGCACCAGACACCACGACAGTTTCGCCAGCCTTGGGTAAACCTGTATTCAATAAACCAAAATATGCAGTCATTCCAGGCATACCTAACACACCTAAGTATCGTTCTAATGGTGCTAAACTTGGGTCAATTTTATGTAATCCCTCTATACCCACAACGGCATACTTTTGTACACCGCAATGCCCGTATACATGATCACCCTCAGAAAATTGGCTGCTGGTAGACTTGAGCACTCTTCCTACCGTGCCGGCGCGCATAACCGCACCAATTTGAACCGGTTCTATATAAGACTTACCGTCATTCATCCAGCCACGCATAGCAGGATCTAATGAGATATATTCGACCTGTACCAAAACTTGATCTTCGGTTAGTTCTGCAACATCGGTTTCGATAAAATCCCAATTTTTTCTTGTAGGTATTCCGCTCGGTCGTGATGCCAATAAAAATTGTTGGTTTTTCATAATGCCTCCATATCTATTTTATTTTATGTGTATTGACTAATTAAATTAATTAGTCAATTAAAACCACTCAGCTTGCATTTCACTGCAGCAATCGTCCATGTCATTGAGCAATGCGATATCTCTTTGTACTGTCGGTAATTCCCAACGTACGAAATATTTAGCGGCTTGCACTTTACCTAGATAGAACGCCTTATCTTCATCAGATAAACCCGTATCAGCCAATGCGTTTTCTGCCACACTTGCTTGGCGTATCCATAACCAACTCATTACCACTTGGCCAAATATATTCATAAAACAAGTGGCGTTCGCGAGTAAAGTAGGTTGTTTGTCAGATTGTAAATGTTGTGCCAGTAAAGGTAACAAAGACCGCATTTGTTGTAGATAAGGTAATAAATCAGCGATTAACGTCTGACTATGTTCACCCGTTACCTTGGCAAAATCACTTTCCATTTTTTGTTGTAATAATTTGAGTCCTGAACCATCTGCTTGCCAAAGTTTACGAGTTAATAAATCCAGCGCTTGGATACCATTGGTACCCTC
>CAZMDX010000389.1:0-1635 GCA_964564805.1 uncultured Pseudoalteromonas sp.
TTGAAAGTATGGACAAGCATCATCTAGATTTTGTTTGCCTTTCGATTATCTAGACTCAACCAGCCAGTGCCGATACTGGAAACCATCAGTAATCCAGCCATTATGCCCATATTTTTGAAGAAATTTTGGGTTTCGTGGTTCCGCTCTAAGCTTTCCGCCATGCTCCAAAAGTCATGAATGTAGATACTAATAACTAAAGTTAGACCAGCTAAAATAAGAGCCGCGCTCTTACCTTTAAAGCCAACAATAATGGCAAAGCCTAATATAATTTGCATAACGATGGTAAGAGGCAATAAAAAGTCAGTGGCAGGTACATCATGGGCAAGCATAGTGTCTATCATTGTTTGGTAATTAGTTATTTTCTGTAAGCCAGGCAGAATGAAATATGTACCCATTAACAACCGACCTAGCAACAAACAAATATTTTCAATTACGCGCATTAGTTATCCTCAATTTTAGTGAATTTTAGTGAATTATTACAGCTACAAATTGTTAACATAATGCTTTAAACAAGTGGGAAATACTATGAACCAGCACCATAAAATCAATTATATTGAAATTCCAGTTAAAGCATTGGCATCAAGTAAAGCCTTCTTTAATCAAGTATTTGGTTGGGAATTTGAGGACTACGGTGACGATTATGCAGCAATTAATGGGGCAGGTATAAATGGAGGTTTGTATGTCTCTGAAAATAGCGTGTCTGCTGATAAGGGCAGCGTATTAGTTGTTTTATACAGTGATGACTTAGTTAACAGTCAAACCGCAATAATATCGGCGGGGGGGACAATTAAAATTCCCACTTTTGCATTTCCTGGTGGACATAGGTTTCATTTTTGTGATGGTAACAACAACGAATATGCGGTTTGGAGCGATAAATAAATGTTAGGTACGTTACACGCCACACTTAAAATTGGGTTTTGAAGATTGATTAGCCAGAAAATCCGCTATCTTCTGGCATGTTTTTTCCTTCAGCAGCTTGCCGAGCAAGCTGATCACAGGCTTCGTTTTCAGGATGACCAGAGTGTCCTTTAACCCAAAACCAGCTGACTTTATGCTTGTGGACTTGTTCATCTAAACGTTTCCATAAATCAACATTTTTTACTGGCTTTTTATCTGAGGTACGCCAGCCATTTCTACGCCAATTTTTAATCCATTGATTAATCCCATTTTTAACATACTGGCTGTCGGTGGTTAAGTTAACAGAACATTTCTCAGTTAATATCGCCAATGCCTCAATCGTGGCCAACAACTCCATTCTATTGTTGGTAGTGTGTTTAAAGCCTTGGCTAAGCTCTTTTCGGTGGTTTTCGAAAATCATCACAGCGCCATAACCACCTGGTCCAGGGTTTCCTAAACAGGAACCGTCGGTAAAAATTTCTATTTGTTTCATGGTTGCCTAATTTTGATTATTGACTCAAATTATTCAATAATTTATAAATAGCGCAGTATAATGACCAACCCTGTTAATACCACAAAATTTTGAAAGAGTATAAAATGCGCCAAATTGTATTAGATACAGAAACGACTGGATTAGATCCTAAGCAAGGGCACCGTATCATCGAGATAGGATGTGTAGAGATGATTAACCGGCGTCTCACGGGAAAGACCTTTCACGTTTACATTAACCCCCAGCGT
>CAZMDX010000390.1:0-2149 GCA_964564805.1 uncultured Pseudoalteromonas sp.
TGCCATTGGCCAAGCTTGAATTAAACAAAAGCTTTTGCTCTTGGGATAGCAATGACTGCCCAGTCGCATCACTCAATAAAGTGCGCTGATAACGTTCTTGTTGTAGCCACTGAGCTAAACGAGATTGAATTTTAGATAAAGCTAGGGTTTGTTCGTCAACCACGCGTCGCTTGACAGTTGCTTGTTTTCTTAAGGCGACCACTTCATTTTGGTATTGACGAATTTGATTACCTAATACTTCGGCTTGTGACGCAATATCTTCTTGGGAATCAGATAATGCTGTTTGTGCTTGCTTTATCTCTTTTATAAGGCCGCTAGTCACCACATCTTGCGCTAATATCGGTAGATTAATCTGCCACAACAGCCCCACTAAAAATAAGCACTTTAATAGCAGTCGGCTATTCATAAAGCGCTCATAATATTGATAGGCAAACGAATAAGCTCAGCGTGACTAAAGTCTTGCGTCGCCGCAATGAAGTTGAGTAGTTGTTGTGAAGTGATGGTCTTACTTTGATGCTGCCAATACCATCCATCAGGGGTACTTTTGCCGCTTCCCCAATACTGACCATTTTGACTCACATACCAACCTAAATAGGCACCTAGGTAGATTTGTTTAACTTGAACTTCTTGCTCATCATCAAACATCATATTAGCCTGATGCACGGCGATCCTCTGGTTATAACCTGCGACACTGTCCAGTAAAAACAATTGTTTTTCTAAACGCTCACTATTGTTTTGTAATGTGTGTAGCAGTGTTACCTCAGTGTCCCAAAGTATTTTTAATGGTGGAGGTAATTGTGGGTATAAGGTAATAAGGCGTTGCTGTGTTTTATCTAATACAACGCTCAGATTATCTTGTGTTATTTCAAATTGAGTTTGCTGTGCAAGTAATGTAAATCTTTGCAGCTGCATGTCGTCACTGACATCATCATCTTGGTTAAGCAGTGAAGTTAACTTGTCTTTTTCGGCTTTAAGCAATTGTAGTTGTTGCTGCAATATGGGTTTTCGCACACGCCATTGCTGCTTAACGTGGTTGTTTTGCTGTGCCAGTTGCACCCATTGTTTGGCCAATTTATCTATTTCAAGCCCATTGCTTTTAGCCATAAACGGCAAACACAGGTAACAAATAAAGATCAATACTCGCATCAACTAAATCATCCAAAAATATGTTAACAACTATGCTCAATCAGTAACCAATTATACATACAAACAATAATGATTACCATTTAGATTTATAGCCATATATGAAATTATCATTGTGAGCAGTTGCACATGTAATGGGCATCCTTGCCCCGTTACTTATGCTCGATTCAATAGGTTTTAGAAGGTATAATTAACACTCAAGGATGCTTCACGGCCTGGTTCGCTATAACGTTTGATCCCGTCTCCACTTACCCCTCCAAAAAAGCCGCCATTTCCTTCACGTACCAAGCGCACTGATTGCCACAGTGAATATTCTTCATCAGATAAGTTGGTTATCCCTGCTCGTAGAACAAGGTTTTCAGATATTTGATAAAAAGCAGTCAAGTCAATAACAGTAGCACTGTCGGTATAAAAGGCAGCTGAAAAGGAATCTTCAGGATCTTTAGCATCAAAGAAGCTAGCTTTTACAGAGGCACCCCAATTTGCATTGGCGCCGAGGTAATCAAGCCCTAAAACAGTGGTGTCAGGGCTGATACTTTCTAATTTATCTCCTTTTTCAAAACTTCCTTCTGCGCTGGTATCTACAGAGCCATCAACTGAATTATTATATTCACCTTGATTATAAGAATGAGAAAAGGTTGCGAGTAACCCTTCAGACAACTTCAAGCCTGCTTCGATCTCAAATCCAGATATGGTGACTTCCCCAGCATTAGTTGGCACTCCCCACTCATCTTCGGTAATCTGTTCTACTGTCCAGCAACTATCATCTACTACAGCAGCAGCGCACTGGGGCGACCTCCGATTAAAGCTTGCCTGAGTAATCGGCACGTCAAAGGCTCTGGACTGAGTCAGGTTAATAATAAAGTTATCGTAATCAGACTGAAACAATGCAACATTCACATAACCAGACTCGCCCTGATACTGATACTCAATTTTATAATTAATCCCTTCTTCAGCATCTAAATTTGGGTTGGTTACTGTGTTTAAATTCGTTTCTTTGAGTCCA
>CAZMDX010000391.1:0-10343 GCA_964564805.1 uncultured Pseudoalteromonas sp.
TCTATATCTATATCTATATCGACGCAGTTTAGAGGTGAATTTTACCTATCACCAATCTTTCTTAGTAGTCAGTGTATCATCGATTAATCCAGCAAAATGACGGCTTATTGAATAGATAATACATTGCTTTATCAGACTTACTGTAGATATGTACGAGCTGTTGTCTTATCTAAATTAATGAGACTCATATCAGATAATAATTCTTTTAAATACTCCGTTTTTCTAAAAATGAAAGGCCGTTATCTAACGGGAATGTTAAGAATAAGACGACAAGAGCTAAAATCTAATGATGGATAAAAATTAACATGACTATTCAGATTTATATACCTACTAGAGTCAGTATCAGTAATTTTTTTTGAGCTTTAACAAGCCATATATGGCTTGTTAAAGCTCTGATAAAACTAAAAAATCAATAACTTTGACTTTAATCTTTTATTTATCACTTTTTACACTTTTTACACTTTTTTTAGATTGAGAGTTGTATTGTGGTGTTTCCACTGTCATAGGAATGTCTGGATTTATGCCTTGTTGTTTTTTCTGTTCAAGGACCATTTTTCGCACGTTAGCTAACAATTTTTTAGCATCATAAACAATACCGTCTTTAATTGTCCAACGCACACCACCCACTCGTTCGACGATGTTAGTTTTATCATTTAACTTGGGAACGCCAGTGCCGTACAACGATTTCAAATTGTGAATGGGATTTTCATCTACGATAATAATATCGGCTTTTTTTCCTACATGTAAGGTACCAATATCATTAGCCATTTTTAACACTTTTGAGCCTTCTTTAGTGGCTGCACGAATCACTTCTAAGGGATGAAAGCCCGCTTCTTGAAGAAGTTCTAACTCCTGAATATAACCAAAGCCATACAAACTATAAATGTAACCGGTATCGCTACCGGCTACTACTGTGCCACCTTTGTTTTTGTATTCGTTAACAAACTGCATCCAGAGTTTGAAGTTATTTTTCCATTCTACTTCGTCTTCTGTGGTCCAATTAAAGAAGTAAGCACCGTGCTCTGCTCGGTTAGCACGATAGAATCTCCATAAATTTGGCATGGTGTATTGGTAATGCCATTCGGCAGTGTAGGCACGCATTAGATCACGACTGGCTAGATAAATAGTGAAGGTTGGGCTTAAGCAAAAGTCACGTTCAAGTAAGGTGTCCATTACATAATTCCAGCGCTTGCTACCAGGTTTTGCTGCTTGTTTCCATAAGCGCCCTGCTTGGCTAAAACGATCTTGTTCATTATTATAAATATAGTCACTGGGATAATTTTGAATAACTTGATCTTCAAATAATGCTTCTGGTAATCCGTACCAGTGTTCCATGCAGTCCAATCCCATAGCGGATGTATCAAGCACATTGGCGTGTACCACATCTAACTGCGCGTGATGCATAGTTGTGTCTAAACCTAGCGTTTCAGCCTCGTCTAAAGCGGCAGCCATAATATCTTCTTTTGCACCCATAAACTTAATGCCGTCAGCTCCTTTGTCTTTGAGCGACTGAACACGTTTACGCGCCTGTTCTGGTGTGGTTATCGGTTTTTTTACCGCACCAAAAAAAGGGAACACAGAAATTCTTGGTGCGGTGATTACGTTACGCTGGCTTAATTCTTTTAGTGCTAAAGTACGGTCTTCTCCTTGACCATCGTACACTTCACGCACCGTCGTAATCCCATGACCCAGCCATAATTTAAAAATGTATTCTGGTGATACTTTTTGTCCAACGTTTATATTATGAATATGTGAATGCGCGTCAATAAAACCGGGTAATATGTATTTTCCATGAGCATCAATTTCACGTGACCCTTTTTCAGGACGATCCTTATCGTCTATAGGTATCCCAGGAAAACCGACCACTTTTATTTGAGTAATACGGTTTTGTTCTATTACTATGTCTGTGGGCCCGTAAGGTGGCGCACCTGTGCCATCAACAACATACCCACCACGTATCACTAGTCTGTCGTAAGTACCTTCGCCTTCGGTACGCTTGGGTACTTCATCATTGATTTGTTTAAATAAATTTTCATTGCTGGTCGCTGCGGATAACACTCCAGATAGGGTTAAAACTAACGTTGCAGCCATAACTGTTAACATGAAAGAAGCAAACGCTTTTGATAATAATGTCATGACTATGCATATCCTTTTTTTATTATATATCATTCTTAATTACCGTTATAAGTTGCCGTTATAAGTTGCAAATAGTATTGGTATGTAAAAGTAAAAGACAACATTATCCCTAATCCAAGCAATGAGCAACAAGCTAAACTTGGCATACCGTCATCCAATAACCTCGGCTAACTGAATGACTTGAGGCTGACAAAAAATGGAAATAACTGCTGAAACAGGGGTATGAGTGACCACACTTTTTTATATTAACTGGGTCATCACTGTTTGCTCAGATAACGAAGTACTTGTATCTATCAATACTGTATTAAAGACACTATGAGGTGTATCTGAATGGGATAATGTTAAGACTTAAGTTCGATACTCATGTGTGAGATAGATGTTCAACTGAGCGAGTTGATGAATGCTTGAGGTAACCCAAAAAGCATTGCATGATTATCGAAGTGGTGTCAGTTGAACTAACCGGTGAGAAAATTAGTGATGAGTTAGTAACCGACACTGCGTCAGACTGTTTCAACCTATAACAGACAGTTACTGAGGGACCTTTAGTTCTTAATTGAGTGCTCTGATATATTTGCTGTACGGGGTGGTACCTAGCAAAGCTCCTCAATTCGAAGCATTAACGAGGCGAGTGGTTGTCATTATTGATTAATGTTAGATTTATCTCTCAGATATCGGAATAAGTCTAAGTTCAAGTCTAAGTCTAAGAAGGATGCTTATAGATAAAGTCAGCGCTATTCCCTATTTAATCGGGTTACCATTATACTCTCCAAAGACTAGAATATCCTATTTTAACAAGGTTAAATAAAAACACCATGTGAGATATCTACAGATACTGTATGTTTAACATTAAGTTAAATATGCATTTTCAACATTTATCATAGCTTAATCATCAAGTGTTTTTGGGAGGTTAGGGACATACCCTCGCTTAATTATCTATTTGATATTGCTTAACAATGATACAACTTACCCTAATATAAAAACATAAATATATTGTGTAATAATATTGGCTTTTATTAGTACTATTATGCATCCATCATCTGGTTCGTTATCAATATGCTTATTTTAATATCGGTTGTATTAGAGTTGTGGGGTATGCATTGACCTACAACCTCCAGAAGCATCCATCAACAAGCAAAATTATTTTTGACAGAATTAGTGACCATAGCGAATTTAATAATAATAAATGGTTTATCAATTTAGCGACATACATTTACAAATCTAAACGGTTTGGTATTGGAGCAATAAAATATTTACCTGATAAGTCAAAAGAACCCAGCAATTTCGTTTTTATTTTGTAGCTGAGCCCATAGCAATACGTTTATCTAATCATTGCTTACAAGACATCATTTTTACGAAGTGTTTTTATTCTTTTACAATGTTTAAGGCTACGCCAATTATGAAGAAGTTTGTACTTATTCTTCCGTTATTAGTATCGAATTTTGTTGTATCAGCCCCTGATATTCGTGTTTCTGGGTTTGGTACTTTAGGTATTATAACAACTGACTCAGATGAATTTGGGTATCGCGCAGATTTTTCTAAGTCGGGTAGTGTGTTCAAAAATGACTTTGACTTTGCTGAAAGTACTAATTTAGGTATTCAATTCGACGTCATCGCTTCTGACGAGGTCGATGTTGTTGTTCAAGCTATTTATAGGGATCAGCAGGAAATTAGCCTCGACTCTGCAATCAATTTAGCCTTTGTAAGATACTCATCCAATCCAAATTGGTCATTCAGAGTGGGCCGTACTGCATTTGATTTATTCTTGTTAACCGAATATCGAGACATAGGCTATGCCTATTCCTGGGCACATGTACCCAGCGAAATTTATGGTGTAATACCCCATCGTTATCTTGATGGTGCTGACGTAACTTTCAGCCAACCCATAGGCGAGGTAACGTTTTCTGCTAAGTTGTTTTATGGTAAAAATGAATTTGCTGTAACTGCTTTTAGCGCGCCTGATGCGCCCACATTTCGTTTCGACAACATTATTGGCTTAGCTTTAGATTTTCAATCAATTAACTGGGACATCGCTGTGAACCACACTCAACTAAAGTTTGATTCGCAGGCTATAAAGCCTCTGGCTGTTGGAATTTCACAACTGGATGCGCTTGTACCTAACTTTTCAGCCATATGGCCCAATGCAGTAAATTTTATAGACGCTGCCGACTTAGATAATCGCAAAGGTGCTTACACTTCTATAAGTGGGCAATATCGATTCGAAAAAGTAACAATAATTTCTGAGATAGCAAAAAACAAAACGGATAGTTTGTCAATTCAAGGTGTTAAAAGTGGTTATTTAAGTGGTATCTATCACAGTAATGCACATAACTTTTTTGGCTCTATAGCCTACAGTAATTCAGAAAAGTTTGATCTAGACGCTACTGGTATTAATTTGCCAGCACTCGCGCAAGTGCCGGGTGGATTAGAAGCCTATGGTGCATCTAAATTTATACTCAACTATTACAGTATTAATCAGAAAACCATGTCGGTAGGTTGGCGTTGGGACTTTGAAGAAAACATGTCATTTAAGGTACAACTAGACCACACTCGGATAGATAAAGGGGGAAGTACATTTTGGCAACCTCCTATTGAAAATGATCCGACGGAAGGAAGAATTGGTCGTGTAAATTCTTTGTTTGCTAACCTGAGCTTTTTGTACTGATGTTACATTTAAGCTTACTTAAAACGATAATGTTTATGGGTGCATTGAGTTTCACTAAGTCTGTCGCCAGCGATGAATTAGTGCTTGTTGTGCATAAAAACAATCCAACTTCTATCCTTTCGCGATCTCAAGTTATCGACTTGTACATGGGAAAATATATAGCATTTCCTGATGGTTCCAAAGCTGTTCCGGTGGATATTGAAAATGACCTAGAGACCAGAACAAAATTTTACGACTCCCTCGTGGGCATGCCACTAGCACGTGTCAATGCTTACTGGTCGAAAGTGAAGTTTTCAGGTCGCGCGAGGCCTCCAACCCAACAAAAGGACGAAAAAGCTATTTTAGATTTCGTGATGGAAACTGAAAATGCCATCGCTTATGTTTATGAAAGTAGCGTAACGAGTGAGCTCAAAGTGGTCTATCGTTTCGATGAATAAGAGTGGATTATTAATCCGACTTGCAATAGTTATTGGTTTTGCATCCGTCGCCATTGGCTTTCTTTCCTCACAGTTGTTTTACAAAGTGACCTTCAACCAAGAGGTTGCGATCACTCAACAAAATATTGGAAGTTTATACAAGACTATTGCGGCAACGGCTTCAACGGCGGCTTATCTAGTTGAAAAAGATTTAGCTCAAGAGGTGGTTGATGGTCTTGCCACTAATGAAATTGTCCTTAATGCTAAGATACAATTTGAAAATGTCGAAGTGGTTAACAATAAAAATGTGTTCATTGAGCCGATTATTTTTCCTATCCAATCTTTGTTTGAAGCAGATAAATCGATTGGTACTCTGGTTATCGCACCCAACATTGAATACATTGAAGAAAAAGCGAAACAGTTAGCATCAGACAATTCTAAAGCAATGATTATTCAGGCATTTGTGGTCACAATTGTAGCGATATGTGTCGCTTTTTTTCTTATTACACGACCTATGATTAATATTGCCCATGCATTGCACAATACAGCTCCCGGCGAGAGTAATCGCTTGTCTATACCTGACTTCCATCAAAACAGCGAACTGGGTGGATTGGTAAGAGATGTTAACTTCTTACTTGACAAAACCGAACAACAATTCTCAAGTGAAAGAAAGCTTAGACAAGAGATTGAAGCCTTAGAAAAACGCTTTCGTATGCTTTTTGAGAACTCACTTTCACCGATTATATTAATGGAACCACGAGGTAATATTTTACTTTTTAATATTGCCTTTGAGACCACTCTTGAAAAACTTGGACTGCAATTAAAAAAGAGCTTCGGGCCATTTTTAGAAAATATTTTTGCAGAGCCAGACAAGCTTTTAGGTACAGTAAAATTGGCATTTGCCAATGATGAAATTGCGACTGGAGAATTCAAGTTAAACACGTCAGAAGACTCAGCTTCTGTCTGGGTTCAGGTGGTGGTGACCTCGATTGTTAACGAGGATCTACATGAATATTATCAAATTACCTTACATGATATTTCAAAACGTAAAAAAGAATTGGAATCTTTAGCCTACCAAGCCAATTTTGATAAACTGACTAAGCTTTATAATCGTCAAGGTCTAGAAAAAGAAATTGAAGTCTTTACTGATCAAGAACGTCCATTTTGCTTGGCTTTGATGGACTTAAACTGGTTCAAGCGAATTAATGATATTTACGGTCATGAATCAGGTGATGAAATTTTAATATTTGTTGCCGATCGAATTAAAAAAACTCTGCGCCCTCAAGATTTTGGTGGCCGATGGGGCGGTGACGAATTTGTTTTGTTACTTGACGGCGCTGACGAAGCGACGACCAAAGACATCGTTGCACGTTTAGTACAGAGGATTTCAAAACCTTACTTTTTACGTAAGTTCAATCAAAACGTAGCTGTGGGAGCTAGCATCGGCGCAGCGTTTTACCCAGAGAACGGGAGAAAACTACAGGAGATCATCAACCTTGCCGATCAAGCCATGTACGATGTTAAAAATGTCAAAGAAGCATCCCCTAAGAAATCATTAAAATTTGCACATGAAATTAATGTTCAATAAAAAATTGATGATTGAAAAAAATCAAAATATATTATCATTTGACCACTTGTTAGCGCCTATATTACAAGATACGCAAACGCGTATTGGACAAGTCCAGTCAGTTATTTATGTATTTCTAGGTTTGTTTGTCATCATGTCAGCCAACGCTTGGTGGCAGGGTGATACCAAATGGTTGGTTGATGGCTTGGTAGTAGTGTTTTTTTTAATTGGCTTATTAACATTTTTAACCGGTGATACAAGTAACATTGTTGCCGGTATGACACTTTGGGCAGTCGTCATATTTGCGTCGTCCAAAGCATTTTATTATGACGGTTTGTATGACACCTCATTAATTCTGTATCCGTGTGTACTTATTTTTGCATCTTTGCTTGGTGGCATGGCGATGATTATTCCTTTGTCATGTTACATGCTGGCTAGTTTTTATTTTTTCGCTTACGCTATTTCCATTGACCTTGTCGAACCTAAAGTACTTACTGACTATTCAAGTTGGACTAAAGCAACGGATATGTCGTTAATGTTAGGTGTTTATGGCATGGGTATCTTACTCATTTCAGGTTATATCAAGACACTTATTTTGCGCCTTTCCGAACAAAACAAGCGTTATGATATCATCAAGATAAACTCTGAAAAGCGTATTATGTTTGACGAGCTGACAAGTTTACCTAACGCCGAAAAATGTAAATTAGATCTAGAAGAACTTTTTAGCAATACCCCTAAAGATTCTTCCATGCTGGGTTTAGTGACCTTACATATGAATAACTTTAATTGGATAAATTCTACTTTAGGGCATAGTTTTGGTGATCAGGTTTTAAATAGTGTGGCAGACCGTTTCCTAAAGTTACAAGATGAGCAGACTTACGTATATCGAACATCCGGTATAGAATTTACTTTTATCAAACGGGTCGCAGATTTTGAAACCTTACGAAATTTTTGTCACCAAACTATCCGCCTAACCATACTTCCCTTGTCTATCTCTGAATATGACTTTGAATTGAATTGCGCCCTAGGGGTTGCGGTTGCGCCATTTGATGGCCATACATTCGAAGAGCTAAATAGAAAGGCCAGCTTTGCAGTTTACAAAGCCAGAGAAGAAGAACCAAATTGTTATCATTTCTATGAAAGTGACATGGAAGCGGCGATCAATAAGCGTATAAATATGAACCACCAACTTAAGACAGCCATAAAACAAGAAGAGTTTGAGCTGTATTACCAGCCAAAAGTTAATTTGGCTACCAATCAGTTTGTAGGTGCCGAGGCTTTAATCCGCTGGCGAAAGAACGGTATTCTTATCCCCCCTAACGAATTTATTTCTGTAGCCGAAGAAACGGGGTTAATCGTTGAAATAGGACGTTGGGTACTCGAAACAGCCTGTGCAGAATGTGCCAAATGGCAGAAGAATGGTCTAAAAGGGATCACGGTAGCAGTTAATTTGTCGCCATTACAATTTAAACGAGGAAATTTACCTAATCATGTCCTCAGGGCTCTACAAAATGCCAAACTAGATCCAAGTTTATTAGAGTTAGAAATTACTGAATCACTGTTTATTGATGATGTTAAACATATAGAACAACAAATATTTTTGATGGTCGAACGCGGTATATACTTTGCAATTGATGACTTTGGAACGGGATACTCAAACCTTAACTATTTATCAAAATTTAATGCTTCGACTTTGAAAATTGACATGTCATTTGTCAAAGGTATGCGAGGTAATTTACAACAACAACATATCGTAAATGCAATAATAAAAATGAGCCATTTAATGGAATTAGAAAATGTTGCAGAGGGGGTTGAGGATGCAGAAACTGCTGCAATATTGAAAGCCCAAGGTTGCGTTTATGGACAAGGTTATTATTGGTCGAAACCTCTGCCTGCTGCAGAATTTGTTAAATTAACACAAAAAAAATTAGCTTTAGCTGACTTTTCACTCAACTACTGAATGCAGATTACTGATATCGTTAGGTATATTTTTTTATTTGCACTCTTATAAGTCAGTCAATTTTTAACAATATGTATCTTTTATATCCAGGCTTTATATGGCAATGTGATACAACTATATGAAAATAAAAAGTTTTTTTAGTAATAATAAAAAATATCGCCACTCAAGAATGAAGCGACAGTCTAATATCTAGCATTTGACTTGGTCTTCAATTGAAGTGCCACTGCGACGTCTACCCGAATTAGCCTAAGTAGCCTAAGTAACCAATAGAGCATTTTGTTAAGTAACAAGCTTCTGTGTCTTCAACACGTTAAGGTACGCCCTCACTGGAGCTATTTTTTCGATATCGAAAAACGCCTTGCCTCGAAGCAATCAAATTATCAAAAGAATCGAAAACTTCGGCAGAAGCATAATAAATATTTCGACCAGAAGCCGTCACTTTGCCAATAGCATAGAGTGTGTTGGATTGTGCTTGTCCTAAAAATTGATATTTAAAGATAGAGTCAGCGCTTTTCTATATTCAATCGGATCATCACTATATACCCCAGACAATGCGGTGGTTGCATCTAATCAAGCCGAAATAAAACCGCCATGAGGGATATCTGACCGGTTTAAATGTTCCGGCTTTAATTCAGCACTCATTTTAATATGTTTTTCTCGCCATTCTTCAACCACAAAACCCAAATGGTTATTAAAAGGCGGCATTATTTTATTTGCCCAAGATGTCATGTTTAGCTCTTATTTTCTTTTTCTAGCTGCTTGTGATTCTTCGCTTTGCAGTAATTCAGAAAAAATCACTAACTCATCTTTAATAATATGGCTGAGTTGTGTATGCAGAGGTGCTTTAAGGAGTCGCTTAGTGGTACGCAGTGCATTTTGAGGTTTGAGTGCCAATGCTTTTGCTTTAGATAAAGCAAACTCAAGGACTTCAGATTTGTCTACTTGCTGATTGACGATACCCATATTAATAGCTGATTGCGTATTAAAAGCATCACCCAACATTAATACTTCTGCGGCTTTACGATGGCCTGCTAACTGAGGTATGAGCAGACTTGATCCTCCTTCAGGGCAAGCACCTAGATCAACAAAGGGCATTTTAAAGTGTGTTTCAGAAGCATAAACTAAATCAAAATGAAGCAACATAGTGACACCTATGCCAATAGCGACACCAGATACTGCTCCGACAATTGGCTTAGGGTAGTGATGGAGTTCATGTAATAAAATTGATGCTGGTGAGGGTTGGTCAAAATCACGCGTATTAAAATCGTTTAAATCATTACCTGCTGAAAACACATCTTGCGTGCCATGGATCAGCACCACGTTAACACTATCATCAGACACACTGTCTTTTAACGCTTTTGCCATAGCAAAATACATTGAGCGAGTTAAAGCATTTTTTTTGTTTGGACGATAAATACCAATGTGTAAAACACCACTATCATTATGAATGACTACGTTTTCGTCAGATTCCATATTTGCTTTACCTAATGATTACACTCACAGTTCATGTTTATTGCTGATGTTTATTGAACACACTTATTAATTATTCAAACTTTTTAAACGAGATAACGCCACATCGTATTCTGTTTTAAAACGCGCAAC
>CAZMDX010000392.1:0-2436 GCA_964564805.1 uncultured Pseudoalteromonas sp.
TAACTAATATCATGTTATTTGCGGGTGTTTGGATTAACCGCACAGGTCTTACAACATCTGAATTGGTCTTAACAGAGCGAGAACTCAGTCTTCCTTATCTGAATTTTTCTGAGCAAGAAAACTCAGGATTGGCATTGAAGATAAAATGGCGAGTCCCTATCCAAAAAGCGGATCTACGCAATCATTATAATTACCAACGTTCTATTGATATTACTGTTGCTGAACTGGGATCCCTTGGTTTTGAGCCTGAACGATCAATTCAAAAATCGAATGTATTAGAAAAAGAATTATATTGGGCACTAGAGTTTGATGGCCAGCTATACCAAAAACAATTGAGTATCACTGAAGATCATTATCAGACTTTTTTAGCAACCTTTACTAAAGATCCAGATAAGGAACAATATCGCCTAAAAGAGCGGCTAGAAAAAAGGCTTGATGACGAAACAACACAATCCAGCCGTTTATTTTTCTTAGAAGCAGCACAAAACTCAAAAAGATTGATAGAAAAATATATTAATCAAAAAAACATTTTGATTGTAAAAGGCCAAGTAAAACCCACTTATGACCAAAAAACTCATACTTTTAGATTACATCTACTTACTTTGTCGAACCCAGACATAATGCTTACGCGGGAGCAAATGTTGCTGCTTAAAGACCTAAAACCAGTGAACACTAACATTGTGAACAAACCTCGTTATACAGTCGATGTGAAATGGGGAAGTCGATTTGAACCTTGGGTGACAAACTTAAAAAACTTAGCTGACTAACACACCTGAGCTACTCTATTTTTTTCAAGAGGATATATGAAAATTGCAGCTGATTTTAGTCAACGAGAAATAGTACACAGTGCCAGTATGCAGTGGATAAACTCTCCTATGGCAGGTGTCGCAAGAAAACCATTAGACCGAGTAGGAAATGAAGTAGCACGAGCGACTTCAGTAGTGCGTTATGCTCCTGGTAGCTATTTTTCACCTCACATACATGCAGGTGGAGAAGAGTTTGTGGTTCTTGAGGGTGTGTTTCAAGACGAACACGGCGATTATCCAGCAGGCTCATATATTCGCAATCCACCCCAGTCTAGCCATACACCAAGCTCAGAAGAGGGCTGTGTGATCCTCGTTAAACTATGGCAATTCCAACCTGAAGATAGAACACCGGTGCGGTTAAATATAAATGAGTTAACGCCTTTACCACACTCAAGTGTGAAAGGCGTATCAACTGTCTCGTTGTATACAGATAAACATGAACAAGTATCTATTATTAATATCCAACCCAATACACATTTAGAACTGACACCCGAGGGCGGAGCTGAATTATTCATTTTACAAGGCAGCGTAAAAGAACAACTCGATACACTGTTACAATATAGCTGGTTACGCGCTCCTATCGGTTATTTGTTGTCTCTAAAAACCACACAAATTGGTGCACAAATTTGGTTCAAAACAGGCCATCTAACAGATGTGGATCCTCAAATACAAAGGGTAATGCAAGCGATTAAGTAATAATTTAGTTGTGTTTTAAAATTGCAGTTTAAATGATCATCTGTGCGATCTCAAAATCTCTACACAATCATCACCTGTTGAATCGATAAGGCAAGTGGCTTATTCTTTTTTACTAAAAAGTATCAGGCTATATAAACGTACTCGATGCTACTGCCCTCGAAATGTAAAGTGATAAGCCTAGAACCAAAACTGAAATTTGCGGACAAACCAAAACTAAGGAGTGACTTATGCCAAGAATCGAACTAAAACCACTGGGCCAGATGGATGTTCAACTGGGTGAGCGTGTGGACGTCGGAGATGGCCCAAAAGGTCATCGTGTGATCATCGATGTATTATCGGTCAAGCTGATAGGTGATAAAATCAATGCAGAGTTGGCAGCAAACGACGGAGCAGACTGGCTCACTGTCAGCGATAACGGCACTCTGGGTGCACTTGACGTTCGACTAACGTTAAAAACTAATGACGGTGCACTCATCTATGTCGAATACTGTGGCCGCATGGATATAGCCTCAGGCGTTATAGCTGTGGCACCCACATTCCAGACAGGTGCACCTCAATATAGCTGGATAAACCGAATACAGGCTGTAGCCGCAGGAGCAGTTGATTTTGAAACACGAAAGTTAACATATACCCTTTATGAGGCAATACCGAGTAAATAACCCTGATTTAGTGACCGCATTTTAATTATTTATTCACTGCCAATCTGCAGTTTTAAAACTACTTTTTGTTTTGAAAAATCAGGGAATAACTATATTGATTCTTTTCCAATAGATATTCTTTATGAGTGCTTGGACTCCACGAGTCATCACCACCAACCCCCATATGATGATGGTCTATGTGCACATGAATGATATCATCGGCTACTAACTCATTAGTGTGTTTAGACAAGGCAAGCTGGTTTTGTGAATAATTGCTTGCTGCAAATAAAAACCTA
>CAZMDX010000393.1:0-7594 GCA_964564805.1 uncultured Pseudoalteromonas sp.
TAATTGTGGTGCCTTAAAATAATCACCCCAAATCACTCGGATCTCTTCTTTAACTTTACTAGCATGAATTTCTTTTTCTCGCGTTAAGCGGCTTAGCTGCGAATAGTCAGCGGCCGTAAGCTGCGTTTTTTCACTCAGTTCTTGTATCAGGTCTATAAAGCGCAGCACACTTAAGCACGCTACCTGCGCTACAATAGGATCATAAATTTTGCACGGAATATCGCAGTGCGCTGCTGCTGATGGTATGACAAATTTTTTGTCATACGCGTTGAGTAAAAAAGCAATCATAAGTGTTCCTTATTGGGGTTATTACGTTTTTTAATCATTACTTTTGTTAGCATAAACACGCCTATACTAAGCAATGAAAATAGCGACACGTAATAGGCCGAATGTAAAAAATCACTGGTCCAATGGCTATGCTCATGGCCAGGATGAGAAAACGCATAAAAGCTAGGGCTCAGCAGAAGGGCAAATACTATATATTGGGTAACAAGTTTCATGATCATTCCTTATTGTCGTTAATTAAACGGTAAAGTCTTTAAAGCAGTGATTGATTTGACTGCTTTTTGGCTAAAGTGTTGCGTTGGCAAGTATCGTTTTGTGGGAGGATATTGTGGTGCAATTGTCTAAATTTAAGTAAGGTAATATTGGCTTTGGACTTACCCCATATTAATGCTTCTATTTGCTCCTCGGATTGCTCTTTGAGTAATAGAGCATTAATAATATTGTATGCTTTAGCTAGCTCGTCTTCACTTAAGACATGCTCATTTTGTTGGGCATATAATTCAGCTAAATTATGAAAGCTAGCAAGTAGTGCAGCAACAGCTGCTTTTCCTAAATTAACCTTATTGATAAGAACAATCGCTTCGCAAATCGCAATTTCATAATGCTCAATAGATTGTGCAATGTGACGTTTTTCGAAAAATGAATTTCCTGCTAAGGTATGACGTTTCCAGGACATGAAATCTGGTTCTTGATTAATATTTTTATCCTGATCCATACAATCTCTCCAGTAACTATCTAGCAAAATTTTGCTATTGATATAGTATAGTAAAAAGACACAAATATAAATGATAATCATTTGTATTTGTGTCTTTACTGTACTATTGATACGAGAGTGAAACTTAAACCTGCACTGCCCTTTTCTTACTAATCCGACCTATCGCCTAATCACTATTTTATGCGGGTAACTGACATATATATAAGAAATAGAGACCGCAGCAAGAGAGTTAAGGAATGATCGTTACCAAGTAGCAATCCCAAAAATCCGCATCATCACTTAGAGGGAACGGTGAAATAGCAAAAATTACTTTACCTTAAAACGCCTGCATATGAGTATTTTTACGGCTTTTGTGACGCTTGAAATGACCGCTAAAAAGTCTATTTGTGCGTTTTTCCAGATAAATGCTGGATTAAATTTGAGTCAGGATAATATGTAAATATAATATTAGCGCATTCGACCGGCAGAATTTGTAGTTCTGCCATGTCGTATATTTACTCAACTATTGTGAATTTTCCTTGCATCATTGCAAAGTGTCCTACAAATGAACAAAAGAAAGTATAGTCTCCGCCGACTTTCAGCTCACTAATATTGAATGAGACACTGTCACTTTGGCCTCCCCCAACAATTTTTGTATTTGCGATGACTCTAGCGTCACCTGATTTCAAATACTGATTATCAAGTCCAGCACCCCAGCCATCTTGTGCAGTTGCTTGAGCATTCTCGGTAGCGGAGAGCACCCAATTATGTCCCATCGCGTTTCGAGGAAGTGATCCTGTGTGCGTTAAATTAATTGTCACTGTTTTGCAAGCTGCCGCAGATACTGAAAGTGCTGCAGGAACAAAGTTCATATTGTCACCTACTTTAACTTCAATATTGCAAGGATTTGCATATACGTTTGAGGAGATGAGTGTCAGTAGCAAACATCCACAATATAAAAATTTCATGTTCTTACCCTTAATAAAAAAAATAATAATGACATTAAAACCACTTGAATGCAAATCGTAATAATTATCATTACTAAATAAAGAGCATATTTATTTAGGTGAATAGAATGTATGAGTCAGAGTATTAATATTTTATTGCAAGTGGGCGGCATAAACGTTTTTCACATAAAAACAATGCACTTTAGGTGAGCACATTTTTTGTCTAAAAATACGATTCTTCTGCGTCGATTTAGCTCGGTAGACAACGTTCCAAGCATGGCACAGGCACTTAATTATAATGGCTTGCACTGACCGTTAGTGCGGATAAGAGTTGACTAGAGTTGGCCCTATATATTTGGTCTGCAAACAATGATCCCCCATATAAAATCTACCGCGACTATATTGTACGTATTCATTCTTTCATATACACGCAAATATCAAAATCAGTGGTGAACTGCTGCAAGTTGTCCACTAAATTCTGCTTTTTCTCTGTAGTTGCCGACCAATAATAAGGTGTCATCATCAAAAGGTTCTCCCTTTGCTGAGGTTTAATTAACTGAATGACAAAACTTACATTTAACTGCTGCGCTAGAACAAACCCATCAGGCGTGTCTCGATCCACTTTGTGTTCAGTGGGTTTGTCGTACAAGGCCTGCTTAAATTCAAGTAAATGATTAGTCGCTGGGTTGACTGTTATCCATATTCCGCTCGACTTTAATACACGATGAACTTCGATTTCACTACTGGGTGCGAATATTTGTAATACTGCGTCTTGGCTTTTGTTTACAAGTGGTAATTGAAAAGTACTGGCCACAGCGAAGTGGTTTGCAGGGTACTTCTTAGCGGCTTTTTGTACCGCAAATTTAGAAATATCCAGACCACTAAATTCAACTTGAACCTTATCTTGGTCACAAAGCTGACTCACTTGGCTCATATAATAGCCTTCGCCACAGCCCGCATCAAAAAAATTCGCCTCACCATGCCCTATCACTGTTGCAAGGTGTTGATTGAAAATTTTAGAAATAGAGTTTGCCAAAGGCTGATAAAACCCTTGTTCTAAGAAAGCACGGCGCCCGTTAACCATTTCTTTGTTATCGCCAGGCTGCTTACTATTTTTATTCTGAACTAGGAGTAAATTGACATAGCCTTCCTTCGCTACATCATAACTATGGCCATTTGTACAAGCCCATACCTTATTGCTGAGTAACAACATATTTGAACAAGAGGGGCAAATCCATGATGACATTAAACTACTATCGTCCTTTTTTGAGTGGGTTATAGATCAAATTAAAATGTAGACTTAAATTGTAGCATCATCATAGACTTGTTGGCTTCTTTGTTATTAACTTGGCCTTTAGATCTATCCCATCTAAGACTCAGGAAGCCAATAATGCGTGTACCCTTTTTCCTATCTTGCTGATATTCGTTTAACAAGTTTAAGCCACTACCAGTTATTACCGTTACCCAGCTTTGCACGACGACACTTTAGTTTTTAGTGCTGAAGGTGATCTATAGAAATTCACACTAAAATCGAATAGAGAAGCGACGCAACTTAGCAGCAAACACTAAGGTTCAGCACGAACACCTATGCCGTATGATGAACGTTTATATTTTGTTAGTAACCAAAGTGGAACAACCTGATGCCATCAACTAGCAATTATCTGCACAGATTAATGAGTGATAAAGGTAATTTTTCCCACTTAAATAATTATGTCAACGAACATATGGAGGCCGGTATATTAATAGCAAGCAATACGGTGTCTGGTCATGCCATTGTTACAGGGGTTGTAGCATATGACACCATTAACGATAGCTCAAATAGCAACTCAAGCACAGGTTAAACAGCTCTTATTATCACGTTTCAAGAAACGTACCTTATCCATTCAAAAAGAAACACAAGACATTATTCGCCGACAATATCCAGAGCCAATACTGCTCGCAAGCGATGGTATGATTGTTAGTCTATGAGCGCTTATCGAAGTGCTTACTTAGCCATTAACTTTTTGGTAAGAGCTCTTAATCCTTTGCCTTTGTTATTGATTTTCCATGCTATAAAAGACTCTTCGTTAATTTTTTGTTCTATATCTAACACCAGAAGTACACCCTCATCAAGATAACGTTGGATGCGATGTCTGGGTAAATTACCAATACCAATGCCAACTAATATTGCATGCATTTTTTGGTCGATGTTTTGCACATAAAACATTTGTCCATCACTACTTAGTCCCTCACTGCGCGATATGCCGCTAAAAGACGTGTCGTGAATGACAATCCGTCTTAGTTGCCTCATTACACTGTTCATACTTTGGTTGTTACCTAGCTCTTCATCTTGTCTTTTAACCACAGCATGATTAGCTAGAACATGTCTAGCCGCAATAACAGGCAATAACTCAACACGACCTATAGCAACAGACCTATAACCTTTTTGAGAAGGTACCGGGCCTGGTGAGCCTACCAACAAGTCAACTCTGTCTTGCTCTAATGCCTCCCATCCACCGTTTAATACACATTCAGATATATCAATTTCGATTGTAGGAAACTCTTGCAAAAAATCATTAATCACATTAAAAAAATCTGAGTATGAATGCAATGACTCAAGACCTATGCTGATCCTAGGTTCCCAGCCGGTTGCGATCTCTTTAGCTTTATCTGCCAATCTGCGAGTAGTGTGTAGAATATCTCTGCCTTCAGCCAAGATTAAACGCCCAGCAGGAGTCAAGACAGAACGACGCCCTATGCGTTGAAATAATGAGATATCAAGTTGCTCTTCAAGTTTTTGCACTGCATAAGAAATAGCAGAGGTAGCTTTGTTCAGCTCCTCTGCTGCTTTTGCAAAACTTCCACGTCTTTCGATAGCATCTAGCGTTTCAAGTACCTCGATAGTCATCGGGTTTTTGGCCATGCATCCATTCTCTTATTGTTCTAATAATTAGAACATATTAAACACATATAGCCTCTTATTCAAAATATTTAGCTCCGTACAATGGTTTTATCAGTTACCTCAATACCTATCAATATTTACTGGAGCAACAAAATGAAAACATTTAACAATACATTTATGAAAACATCGTTCAATTCATTAATCACCACAAAACTGGGTTTGGACACTTTACCCGTAAGAATAGGTGCAGGTTTAATATTTACCGCACATGGAGCCCAAAAACTGTTTGGCTGGTTTGGTGGGTACGGATTAGAGGGTACAGCAGGGTTTATGGAGTCGATTGGTCTTGCACCCGGCACTTTAATGGCAGCTGCAGCTGGCGGGGCTGAGTTTTTTGGTGGTTTATTATTAATAGTAGGTTTATTGGTACGCCCAGCCGCTTTGGTTTTAGCCATCACTATGTTGATTGCCATCATCTTTGTGCATTTGCAAAACGGCTTATTTATGTCCAACAATGGCTATGAATTTGGTTTGGCATTGTTAGTCATTAATCTAGGTTTAGCGGTCAGAGGCGCTGGTAGCCTGAGTGCAGACGACCTAATACAAAAGAAATTAGCGACATCATAATCGTAACAAAAAGGAGAACACTATGAGTATTTTACATATCGATAGCAGCACCCGATTAACAAACTCGAACACCCGTATTATTGGGCAATATATTGTGAATGCGTTAGGCGCGCACACAGTGCATCGCGACCTAGTTGTTGACCCACTACCTGCCATTAGTGCACAAGATTTGATGGGGGTACACAGTTCGTCGGATGAGCAACGCCCAAGCTTACAAACACAAATAGCGTTATCGGACAAATTGATCCAAGAACTAAGAGGTGCCGACACCTTAATTATTGGTGCTCCTATGTACAACTTTGGTATCGCTGCATCGCTCAAACAATGGATAGACGCAATATGCCGTTCAGGTGTGAGCTTTAAATATTCTAGTCGAGGGCCAATAGGACTGATGAATATTAAAAGGGCATTCATCGTAACGGCTTCTGGTGGCACACCCATTGGCGGCGACATGGACTTTGTCAGTGGTTACCTAGCGCATATTTGTGCTTTTATAGGTGTTGAAGAAATTTTACATATTGACGCAAGTGGGTCGAAAGGCTCACCCGAGCAAATTATCGAATCAGGCAAACAGCAGGTTGACCTTATATTATCCAAAAATCTGACAAACAAGTTATCAAATGAACAAACTAACAACGTTTTAGGAGCAGCATAATAGGCATCTTGTAGCAGGGTAAATATCAACAAGTGGTATAACACCAAAACTAGCGGTAACAAGTTTCGCCTCTAAGACGGTCGTTTTAGAGGCGAAATACGCTCATATATTGAGCAATGTGTCGCAGGCACAGTAAACTTTGAAAACAATAAAAATCACGACTATGCCTGCCACCTTAGTATTAATCACTCAGTAGTCGCACTATTCCGCCATTTGCAGAGTTTTACGACAGCACATAACAAGCCAGCCCACTCGATCACGATAGACACTTTGCATGTCACCATAAACTTGCACAATCACTACAAAAAAATCAATATCTGGTTTAGCCTATTACAGATGTAGTAGGTTAAACATTACCTATTAAATTTTTATCATCAGGTGATTGATATGAAGTTTGTACTTTTATGGATTTTCACATTACATACCTTAACAACAACAGCGGCAACAAGAGTGAAACCACAAGACTCCCTAACAGATTTTAAATGGCGGCATAGATTGATAATTGCTCATGTCGACTCCGAAATTAAGTTGAGTAAATTACAAGATGAAGCTCAACATCACAGTCATAAATTTAACGCCCGCAAGCTAATGTGGCTAGTTCGTGTTAAAAATAAAACGTGGGTATTCAATATATCAACATTTAAAACGGCATCACCACAGCTCAATGCTGAAGTACTCACAACTACCGAACAAAACCACGGCAAAGTATTATTGATTGGACTAGACGGAGGCATAAAAAATCGTTATCCCACTCAAACCTTCAGTCTAGAACAAATATTTAATGAGATTGATTTAATGCCGATGCGACGCGTTGCAAGTAATGAGTAGTTCAGTATAAACAACAGACATGAAAAAATAAGTAACCAGCCCGCAGAGACTTACCTTCTCGAATAATTTGTATTGAGTAAAAATTGAAGATGGGTGTCTAAATCAAGTAGCCTATCGTCGCTATGTTATCCATACTGATATCTATAGGATCGTTTTAGACAATGACATCATCGGTTACTGCAACGATACAAAGCTGAACGATAGGTGCTCTAGTGTTCCTCACACTAGAAAAGTTACCAGTAAGGGCATCGAGTTTGATGTTATCAATGGCACTAGCAACGCTGAACATGCAGATTTGATTACCTGTGCCATGCAAAAAAACAGAAATAACAAGTGGGCTGTTTAAATCAACTTTTTCTTTTTGGCGATAAGTGAACTAATACGGCGGCTCATATACTCGGTCACTGAACACATTACAGATGCCTTCTATTGTTTCTGCATTTGCGATAGGCCGAAATTACGCCAGAAAACTTATCAGCTTTAGTGGTTAAATTGGTAAAGAAAATACAATTGGCGGGTTTAATCAACGCAATGACCATTTTCGCAGTGAGACACGAACAATAGTTTTGCAGGTCGGTCATACGTTTAGCTAACATGACCAGTACCATCTTAGATTATTTATGCTGACTTTTTCTAGAAAATGAAGACCCGTCAACATTCATACAATAATAAACATG